>CAZEZQ010000054.1:0-10740 GCA_964516245.1 uncultured bacterium
ATTCTCTTTTTGTTTGATGGCGGGGGAATGATTCTTGTAAAATTCCTGTACGGCTTCCTTTTCTTTATGAGAGAGTTTTGTGAGTTTTGGTTCGCTGCCATCGGCAAAGAATTCACGATTCCTTGCAAGTTTCGCATGTGTGGAATCATCGCAATGGGAAGGCCAATCATGGATGCAAAGTACCTCTTTAGAGTTGTATTCTACAAATCCATGGGTCCCCCCGCCCGTAGAATCGGGAAGAGCGTTTATTAACTCATCTGCATCGTCATCGTAGAAAATTGCCCGAGCTATTGCCCTATTCGAAAATTTGCCAATATCACCGGCTGGCGCGCGCTCCTGTGCGAAATGCCAAAGGGCTTCAAGCAATCCCAAAGCCGCGTACGGCTGGATGTTCAAACGCTCTGACAAGTCTAAGGTTTTTGGATGATCTAAAGTGCCTCTCTTCGCCATGATTAGCTTGCCTTCCGTAAATCGGGTGAGTCAAAATCCTCAACATGAATGGCGTAACCAGACTTGGGGTGTAACCGAGAAACCAGATCGCCGGTCAGATAATCAGCCAGTGCGTTTTGATCCAAGTTGCTTGTGATTATTGCAAATTTCTTTTGATATATTCTTCTGATGATTTCCCAGATCGCGATTCTGGCGTGTTCACTACTACCTATTTCTGCCTCTCTGCCAAGCTCATCGATAAGCACCACTCTTGCGCGGTCGATTTTGCTATATGTCCGGTAAACCTCATCATTCCCGGTTATCCCTTTTTTGTATGCGCTCACCAAAACAGGGAAGGATACAGCAGCAATACGAATACCGCGCCGCGCGCACTCTCGCAAAAGGGCTAGGGCTGGCTGTGTTTTGCTCGCACCATACCCACCTAATAGGATTGCCGCGCGCGGGTCTTCACCGGCAAGGATCATTTGCTGAAGTTCCAATACCGCGTTGAAAGTTTTTGAATTAAAGAAGCCTTGGGAATCCTTGATTTCATCGAGTGAAGGCGGCGGGTATCCTTCCCAAGTCGACAACTCTCTATCAACGCCTTCCAGGTTTGATTTCCTGCTCAGGTTTGGGCAAGCGCGCGCGGCATTGCCAACAATCACATGGCCATACCCATCGCATTCGCCACAATGACAAATTCGATCTGATCCAACTTTTGAGATTTGCGGACCATCAAGAAGTGATGTCAACTCACTGGTATCGCAATCATTAATCAACAAGTCTCGCACTTTGTCGCGGTTCTCTTCTGTCACGAACATGGCCAATAGTTTTTCAAGTAGATTGATCTTCTCAAAAATGACCCCCTTATGCTGCCGATAATACGCTGGCATCGGGATCATCGATGCAGACTATGCCACGCTCTTCTATTACTTCGCGTCTAAATTTCCATCTACCTGCCATCTTTCGGCCACACAATGGATGTATAAGCCTTGCTGCACATTTGCGTTTTAGTGTTGGCGGGGCGATGCCAGTTATCGCACAAACTTCCTCGAGTGATATCCAGATTTTTTGTATTTCTTGTGATTGTTGGCTGGTGAGCATATTTGCCTCCGGTTATCTAATAGATTTGGCCACCTATATGCTTGACAAAGGTTTGACAGAGGTATGACAGAACTACTCCATGCAGTGTTATCAGTAGTAAAAAAATTTCAGGAAATAAAAATGTGGGCTTGACTAAGCCTTGACAATGTCAAGGCTGTCAAGGATAGGGGGGTAATTATTGTAAGCCATCGGTATTGAGATCTATTTCATATTCATTTTCTTCAATATCCTTTGTTCTCTCATACATTTCAGAACTTCTTTTGTGTTCAATTTCAGGTTTGATTGAGATGGCTTTATGAAGGGCATCGCCTGGTTTTGTGGGAGCGTCTTGATATGTAAAACGAAGTTGAAATTTTGCCTTCCATCCATTTGTAATATCACCTTTTTCAAAAGGATCATCAGTTTTACCTGTTAACCTTTGTAATTTACTTCGAATTCGAGATACTACCTTGTTTATTGCTTGAGTTCCTGCAATATCACTTGTCAAAATATCATTACTTTGATTTGTCCATGCAACGGCATATGAATTCAAAACTTTGAATATTTGTGGTGTTGCATGAATCTTTGAAAAATCTATTAACTTGCTTCCATTCCCGTCCATCATTTCAAATTGAGCAACCTCGTCATAACGATTAGCAAAAAAGGTGATAATCAAACTTTCCCAAGGTTTGTCTTTCATAGGAAACAAAGGTTCAACTTGGTTTGTCTGTGTGGTTTGCTCTGGTTGATTGCTTTCAGGCTGGATTAATTCGGTGACTTTATTGACTGTTTTCTCTGATTGGCGTGAATCGGCAGTATTTTTTTTGGGTTCGTGATTTGGTTCATCTGAGGGGGGGCATGATTGTTTAGTAGAAATGCTACTTTGTAGAGATTTGCCGTCATTATTTCTTTGCCGTTCTAGCCGTCTAATTTTTCTGTTTGCCTCACCTCTTCTATCATAAATCCACTTCCTTATTTCGCCTCCTATAGGTGTTTCTTTTTGATTAATTGAAAAGGTTGTTTTCGCATAGACTGATGTATCGATACTTCTTGATTTGCATACTGTTGAAAATCTATTCATTAAATTTTCATAAAAATCGTATTGATCGTTTGGATCGTCTATGGTTTCAACGTAATCCATTATTTCCAGTTCGATATTTTCCAAGTCTTTATGTTTTTTTTCGGATTCAGCACACTTAACTAGCCTATTAGTGAAGTCTTTTATTTTATCATTTGTCATTCTCTTGATCCCCCTCTTGCCCTTTGTCTTCAGCCTCGGAATCGGCTTCATACTCATCAGCTATTGAATTCACTGCCTGGTGTTTGATTTCATCGTCTGGGCTTGTGTATCGCTCGATCATCTTCAATGTTGACCATCCGAAAATTGACATAATGGTTCTTGGATGAACGCCTTTTTCAACCATTAGGGTTGCAGCAACATGGCGAAGATCGTGAAACTTGAAATTCTCAATTTCGGCTGCTTTGAGCAATGACGTGAATGAGTGTTTCAAATCACCTACATGGTTTTCGGGGTTTTTTGGGGAAGGGAAAACCCACACGGAGTTTTGATTGAGTTCTTGTAATTCTTTTTCGATGAATGAGGGTATTGGCACTTTGCGGGGTTCACCGGTTTTGGTTTCAAGCAAGTGAAATAAATGATTCTCATGGTCCACGTTTTCCCACTTCATTGAAAGAATCTCACCCCTGCGCATGCCGGTATACATGGCAATCAAAACAATCAAGCGGATATCGGAAAAGCGTTTTTCTCTTAAGGCATGCAAAAGTCTTGTACGTTCTTCGCGGGTTAAAATACGCTCCCGTCTGTTATCTTCCTTGATAGGCTTCAGGGAAACCAATGGGTTTGAATTGATCTTTCCATTTTCAGCGGCCCACGAAAGCAATCGTTTCAGAAAAGAAACCTCACGGTTTACGTTTGCGACGGTTCGCGGCTTGGGGTTTTCTATTGGTCGCTGCTTGGGCTCTTTTAAGCGCTTCCTACGCCATTCTTGAATGCTTTCCTTGGTTATGTCTTCTACAATCGGGAAATCCTTCATGAATCGATTTATGGCCGTTTCTCGGTTCTTAGAACTGGTAGGGTTGATTTGATTTTCATCATCATTCAGGAAGGCTTCCCACACACTTGAAAGCGGGGTGACTGCAATCTTTTTTCTCTTCAGTTGGGGTTCTTCATTGTTGCGAATCGCGCGCGTAATCACCGGCGCAATCCTATCCGCATGGCTTTTGGTTTCAGCCCGCTTATCGGTTTCGGGATCAATTAACGCGCGTTGTACAAGTTTGCCCCTATGGTCACGACACTGGATGTAGAAGTTTCCATTTCTCTTGAAAATGTGCCCATGCCCGTAGGTTCTTTTGGACTTATTCATTTCAACCGTAGGTCAATTTACCGTCAATTTCAGTTTTCATATCAAAATCAATTTCATATCATCTTATAGATAATTTGCGGAAAGTCAAGATAATTTCAGATACTGTAACTTGTGCAAAGATTGAGAAGTGAATAATTGCTGAAAGGCCTGTAAATAAAGGGTGAAATGAAAAAACCCCTTTGAATAAAGGGGTTTGAAAGTTAAGCCAACGAGGGGGTTCGAACCCCTGACCTACGGTTTACGAAACCGTTGCTCTGCCGACTGAGCTACGTTGGCGTTTTTGTATTTTTCTATTTAGAAGTATGCCAGCAAAGTGGGATTGGTCAAGTTTTGATGTATATGATTGATTTGATGGTTATCCTTTCAGCCACTTTTTGATCCAGCCGGTTTTTCTTTCTGTCTGTCTCATATCTTCAATTCGCCTGTAATCCAAAAAGACGGGTTCTTTGCCGAAATCGTTGCTATGGATAGGGTTTTTGCACCATTGGATCAGTTCGCCTACGGTTCCATGAAAGGTGTATTGTTGTTCGAAAAGATGGCGGGCTTCTGATGCCATTTTTTGCATGCGCTGTGGATGGTCTGCGGCCAGAATGATTTCATCGGCCAAGGCCTTGGAACTTTGCATGGGGACCGTGAGCGCCATATTTTTGAAGAACAGCACCTGGCTGATTTCACTGCCCAGGGTGGTCAAAACCGGGATGCCGATGGCGGTGAATTCGGTAATGCGGTTGCGCGCACCGATCAAGGTTTCATAGCAGGGGAGGTCGGCATTGATCCCCAAATGGGCGCGCTTTTGGCATTCGATCAACTCATCACGAGGTACCCAGCCGCGCAATTCGAAGCGGTCATGGAATTTTGAGTGCTGCACAAGTTCTTGAAAGCGGGGATAAGTCTTCTCATCATGCCCTTCTATAGCGCCGCCGGTGGAGAGGTAATGAATGCGGTGATCGCGGCGCATGGCGTCTTCCAACCCTTGAAAGAGAGTATCGACATCGCACCATAGGTTGTAGCCGCCGGAGAAGTAGACAATGAGTGGATCGTCTTTTTGCCGGGTGCGCTCTAGGTATGGGGTTTCCGGGTCCCAAGCGATGGGGATTTGGGTGACCAGTTGTTCCATAAAGGTGTATTGGTTCATCCGGCCCATGCAGCCCAGTTCGCCAATCAGGTTCATGCGTTGGCGTTCGGAGGTGACCGAGAACCGGTCGGCCCGCTGCAAGACCGGGCGATGGATGTTCCAAAAATGATGAAGGAAACCAGGCTCGCCATAATGATAGGCTTTGGCCTGGGCTTCGCCCATCGGGTAGCCATGAATATCGGCCCAGACGGGTAGGTTACCGGCTACGGCAACGGCGCGTGAAGCGGGGTAGTCGCAAGCGCCGATGATCGCGGAAGGTTGGTGATCATTGATCAATTGTTTCAGAAAAGCATCGTCGGCAAAGCGCTGCACTTCATCAACCTCGTAATAGGTCAGGTTGCCTTGCTGGCGCAGAGTTTCGAGCGGTTGCTTGTTTTCTGCATCGGTGATGCGCATGCAGCAGAGAATCACTTCAAAGCCTTGGTCAAGCAACGGTTTGGCCAGATGCCAGGCGCGGTTGCCGCCGCTGTGGAATTTGTCTTTGGAAGCAAAGGTGACCGGGCCAATGCCGAAAATCATGACAGTGTTCATGTTGTGGGGCTCCCTGTTTGTTGCAACAAGCGTTTCCATTCGTTGAGAAACAAGTTGGCGCGTGAGCGTTTGCCTACATGATACTCCAAATGTTGGTGAAGAAGAGTTTCGATTTCACGGATTTGCTGTCCGAAGAGTTTGAGCCGGGGTGGTTCCGAGCTTTGGTCCAAGCGGCGCAGGGCGAGTATGGAACCGTGATGAATCAAGTGGCCGGTGCTGGCGGTTTCTTGGTGTATGATCCCCCCTTGTTCGGCTTGATAGTACCAGTGTTGGGATTCAGTTTTGCCGGTTTGCAGGCATGTGTGAATTTCTGGAGCAAAGCCAGCATCGGAGAGCAGGTGCCATTGGTAATAGAAGAGTTCTTCTTGGGATGGAGCCGAATGGCTCCAGCGATGGAAGGCATCCAAGAGCAAAGTCCATATCCGAAAGTTGGATTGCATATCATCGCTGAGTAAATCTACCCATTCGGCCAGGCAGCAGGCGTGGGCCATGCGGGTGAGATCGCTGCGAAGGGTGTCGAACGATTCGATCAAACCCACTTGGGTCAGGGTCCAAATATCCTGAGTTTCGGTTTTGGTATAGAGCATAGCATGCAGGTGATTAAACGGCTGTGTGACACCGGCATAGCGGCTGGTGGTTTTGAGCACGCTTTTGGTGGAAGCGATAATCTTACCCCCCTCTTTGCAGAAGAGCGTAACGAGGGCATCGGCATCTTTGGTGCGCCTTCGGCGCAAAGTGAGGGCTTCGGTTTGGAGTAGGGGCATCTGAAATAATTGTCATTTTTTTGATTATTATGAGTGTATAATTTTCTTGTTAAAGTGTTCCTCCTTACTCATATGCTTCAAACATTAATCCTGATGTGCGTTTTGGAATTAAAACAACTCCGCGATTTGAATCTGTTTCACAATAAATCCAATTTTGGTCATTTATTTGTCGAGCCCGCAATAGGGTTAGATTGTATTTATCGGATATGCAATCGTTTAGATTAGTTACTTCATTATTCTGCCAAATGGCGGCAAAAGAAGTGTTTCTTTTATTAGAGGCACTTCCGCAAATCACACCATTGTTGTTGATGTCCAATGCAGAAAAACTCAATCCATTTTTGTTTTGAGAGAGTATTGTAATTTCTTTTGCATCAATAGTGTGATTGGCATTGAGATCGTGAAACATAAATCCCCCTTGCTCCCCATCACCCACTATTGCGCCTAAATCATTGATACCATTGGCAACACTGTTATCACCTATATTTTCATTTTGTCCCAAATCTAAAATCTCTTGATATTCGGCATCTTGATTGTTGTTTAGATCTTTCCACACAAAGGCATGTGCATCTTCAACTAAAATGTCTAAGGGAGTAGATCCAGGCGGGTATTCCCGGGGTCCTGTATCCGACCATCCAACAACGGTTCCTGAATCATTGATCGCTAGTGCGGCGTTCTCGGGCTTAAACACACCAGTACCCAGGCCTCCAAGTTGGGGGATCCAGATTTTAATTTCATTCTTATGATAATAAGCTTGTAAAGTAAGAAATTTTGAACCTGTTGAAACAAACAATGCCCCTGTGATTTCTGAGTGGATATTGATATCCAGAGTATCAACTTTTGCATTGGAGATAGAATCAACATTATTACCCTTCCATAAATAGGTAGTACCAAAATAAGCAGAAGGACCCCAACCCCAAGTATATACAGCGTTACCGTTTGAATTGACCGCTACAGACATCAAACTTTCGGGTGGCCATGGATCGAGTGATTCTTCATGCGGTTCAGGTTCTACTTGTATCTCATATTCATCAATGGCAACATTTCCATTTTGATCTTGCCATACAAAAACCAAAGATTTTTCACTATTATATAGTCCGGCTACATATCCATTATTGGCAATTGCGCGAATTTCAATTGAGCTATTGTGTAAATTTGATTCTAAAATTCTATATTCTGGTTTTTCACTTGATTGAGTTGATACAGCAATTGAGATGAGAATGAAAATAAAATGAGATTTGCTCCACACTATGGTACTCCTTTCTACTGTTAATTTAGCACATAAATTTTGTATTGTCACAACATTTCACTTTGAAACACCTTGCCGAATTGTATGTTTCCACCTTACATAGATATGATTTTTTAGACATTGGTGTTTTATGAATCAGAATTCCAAAATGGATTGGAAAGCCTGTTGGGAGTTGTGCCGGCCGTTTACGCTGCTGGCGCCGTTTGTGGGGTTTGTGGCGTTTGCGTTGGCGGGATGGTCGGGGCAAGAGAGCATCCCCTTTGGCACGGCGGTCCCGAATATTATATTGGGGGCGTTATCGGCGGCGCTGTTGAATGCGGCTTCGAATATCGTCAATCAATATTTTGATTTGGATATCGACCGGATCAACAAACCCAAACGGCCATTGCCCTCGGGGAGGGTATCGGTCTCGTTGGCGATGACCCTTTGCGCGGTTTGTTATGTGGTGTCTTTCACGTTTGCCTATTTGGTGGGGATGCAGTTTTTTGTGATCGTGATATTCACAGCATTTGTAACCTATGCGTATTCAGGTCCGCCGTTTCGCACCAAGCGGCATTGGTTGTGGGCGAATGTGACGATTGCCATTCCGCGTGGATGCTTGCTGGTGGTGGCGGGATGGACGGCGGTGCGCAGCGTGTGGGATGTGGAACCGTGGATCATCGGGGCCGTGTTTGGCTTGTATATTTTGGGAGCGGCCAGCACCAAGGATTTTGCCGATATGAAGGGGGATGCAGCGGGAGGGTGTATCACGCTGCCGATTAAATTCGGCATTGACCTCAGTTCGAAAATCATTACCCCATTTTTTATTGTGCCCTTTGTGGTGTTGTTTGTTGCAACGATGCAAGGCTGGCTGCAGGGGAACCAGCTTTTGCTCTATATTTTGTCGGTGCTCTTGGTGGTATGGGGTAGCTATGTGGCCTATCTCATTGCCCGCTATCCACATGAACTGGCAACCGAAGCCAACCATGTTTCGTGGAAACACATGTATTTGATCATGGTAATGGGGCAGTTAGGAATCGCCGGTTCGTATCTCATTGGATGATGGACGTTTGATCGTATGAGTTCACCCGCTATACAAACTTGGAAACGTTTTCTAAAGAAACCTTCGGGTATCATTGGTTTGTTCATCTGCCTGTCGATTGTGCTGCTGGCCATTTTCGCTCCTATGCTAAGTTCACACGATCCGTTAAAAGCCAACCTGAGCCAGGCCAAAAAACCCGCCAGTGCCGAACACATTTTCGGTACCGATGACATGGGGCGTGATATCTACAGCCGGGTGCTGCATGGTTCGCGCTATACGCTGCATGTGGGATTGATGGCCGTTGGGTTGGCATTGCTGATGGGGATCCCATTGGCGTTGCTGGCCGTGGCCAGTGGGCGCAAGTTGGATGTATTGATATCGGGGCTGATCGATATCTTCTTGGCGTTTCCAAGCCTGGTCTTGGCATTGGCGATTGTCGCGATTTTAGGGCAAAATCTGACCAATGCCATGATTGCGATTGGGATTGTGTATACCCCCCGGTTTGCCCGAATCATCAGAAGCGCGGCGTTAGCTGAGATTCAACGCGATTATGTGGCGGCGGCCCGTTCGCTATCCTGTTCAACCACTAAAATCTTGTTTCGGCATGTGTTGCCCAATTGTTTTCCTGTGTTGTTGGTGACGGCAACCTTGCATCTGGCGTATGCCATCTTGGAGGCGGCGGCCTTGAGCTTTTTGGGCCTGGGGGCGCAGCCGCCTTCACCAGAATGGGGGGCGATGTTGTACCAAAGCCGGAAATACTTTTTGCAGCTCCCCAGCATGATGTATTACCCTGGTTTTGCCATTTTTATAACGGTATTGGGCATTAATCTGCTGGGTGATGCTTTGAATGACGCCTTTTCTGGACGGTAACATTTCCCTGCATGTAACCTTTGGTGTGCAGCCGGGTCTCTGTACAATAGAGTGAGAAAAAAACATACTGCTAATAAAATATTATGCAGGGGCGTGGGGAAACATGGGTGACGAAACATTGGACATAAGCCGAATATTAAATGGTTGGGACTATGCGCCGGATGAAGTAACGGTGCGAATTATTGTGGGTGACGATCATAAAGAGAAAGTTCAAATGCGGCTCGACCTCGGTTTGCTGCAGATGGAATTGCAAGGCCGGCCCGACGGCAGACGTCCACATGGATATGAATCTCTTTTTGAATATTATCAGGATCAACTGAAAAAGCACGTTCAAAAATACGGGAGTCACGATGGATTCTTTTTGGACCCGGATGACTGTGATGCCATCGTGGACGAAGCAACCCAATATTATTACCGCTATCTCAGCCTCTTCCATTTGCAGCGATACCAGGATGTCAAACGGGATACCGAGAGAAATTTGCGGGTATTCGATTTTCTTAATGAATATGCCGAAGACGAAGAAGACCAGTATATGCTGGAACAGTACCGCCCGTATTTGCTGATGATGCATGCGCGTTCATCGGCTCATATCGAAATGGAGAACGGAGATATCGAGGCCGCTTTGAAAATTGTGGATGAGGGCATCCGAAAAATCGAAGAGTTTTTTCAAGATTTCGAACGAAACGATCTATCGAATAAATGCGGTGAAATTTTGTTTCTGCGCGAGTTTCGCGAAGCGATTTTCGACTGCTGGAAGAATGACCCGGTATTCGAGTTGCGGGAGAAAATGAAAAAAGCGGTAGAACGTGAAGATTATGAAACCGCCGCCCAACTGCGGGATGAAATCAAACGGCTGCAGGGATGATATGTATTGTTTGAAATAGCCTGCCTTTGCTGGGTGACAAAGGTATGGTGCAGCCACCCTTTGAATGACACCCATTAATCACTCAGGGTTCAATGTCATTAACTTAAGCGTGTGGGCGAGTTTCGGGAGGGCGAGTTTCGGGAGGGCGAGGCTCCCGCCGAGCCTTGGCTGGTGAATCGAAAGTATTGGAAGAAACCGGCTCATCAGGAAATTCGCCCTCCCGATGACACTCCCCAAGTTTTTCTTAAGTTAATGACATTGACTCAGGGTTGGCAAAAGACTCACAACATAAGCCAAATCAGCGATTCCATTTCTACCATTCTGCGGGTTTAAAATTTTTGTCATTTATGATTGTTACTGAATCCCCGCTTTGAGCAATGACAAACAGCCCCTTTTTATAGGCATATTTATC
>CAZEZQ010000054.1:10750-13500 GCA_964516245.1 uncultured bacterium
ATCTTCTTTGATGACAATCCCCGCAACCGCGCCAACCACCTTGCGGTCGGCATATTCGGGAAAATAGGTTTTGAATTTTGCGATTCGTTTGAGGTGTTCGTTCACATCCCGAACTCTGAGGGTGCTTTTTACTTCGATCAATACTACATATTCCCCATTTATAGCCATGATATCGATTTCCATGCCCTCACGGCCGTTTCGGGAAACCCTCACATTTGGGTGAATGCTGCGGACAATAATCCCACGTTCTTTCAGCATTCTTTCTGTAGCTGGAATTACCAAGCCTTCAACAAAATCACCCCATTTGTCAGCCAGATCATGAAATTTTTTATCAGTCGCCTTGATTTGATTGTTGGTTTCTCGAATTATTTTTTTTAAATATAAATCAGTTTCTTTAAACCGACTATCCGTTTCCTGAAACCGCCTATCTGTTTCAGCGAACATCTTCCAAATGTCTTCTGGTGTATAGTCTTTTGTTGGCTTTGCCATTGTTCAAAGGCCTCCACAGCATTTATGAACAACATTATATCTCATTTATTTATAATTACATAGAATGCTAATCTCGGTCGTACCCTTCTGGCGTGAAATCACGCTCTGTTGTCAAAATAAATTTGTCAAATTCAAACCCATCTTCACGCATGGAGAAGTGAACTTCGTGCAAACCGGGTTCATCCACTTGCAAATAGATCTGATAGGGTACTCCACAGTGAACCTCTTGTGTGCGCTGCTTGCTTTCCCAGTGCCATGAATGTTTCCATTCGCACCACTGCATGCGTGCTCCACTTTCCGGCCATTGGCCGTCGAGACCGGCATGGATGCCGTTGTCTTCAGTTCCGGTTGAATAGGCCCGCACCCATACATAATATTTGCCCGGTACTTTGAATTTCACGTGATAAGTCAAGACGGCGATTTCGCCACCCTGATTGGTGAAATTCTCACCCCTGATCAATTTATCCCCATGAGTACGCCGCGTATCCGGCAATACTTCTAAGTAGGCGCCATTGCTGGCCCCTTCTATATGAGGTGGATCGCCATCCGGTTCTACGTTGGGGGTATGATCTTTGTTGATAGTATACCACTGCCGGGTTTCCCTTTTGTCTTGCTCTTGGTAATGCTCGGCCTCGATAGCAATATGGGTTGACGTAGCTTCATGAATGCGGCCTTTGCTTACCAAAATCTCCCTATTGTTATCTTTTTTAGTATCAAGAGCTTGTCCATGAATAGTACTCGTGACTATTACGAAAAGAAATAAAGAACAAAACATTCGAGTCATGGTTCGACCTCCACAATAATTCGGCGATAACTATACAAACTGGGATCGCCGTCATCTTTCACTTCTAATATAACATGTAATGTTTGAGGATAAGATACGCTTGGCGCAATAAATTGAGTTTTTTGGGTAGAGGGATTTTGAATCTGAATATCCCCGTTATATGTCCCCGGTTCTTGATAGTAAATCCAATTGTAGGTGAGATTATCGCCATCCGGATCACTGGTTCCGCTGGCATCCAGTTTGACCACAGCACCCGAATGAACGTTTCGAATAACCGGTTTCTTCCCCTTTTCCCCTCGCAAGGCCGCTTGTGGATTGTGATTGGCGCCCTCGTATTCCGAAGTAACCGACCAAATCATACGTGCCGCGAAATCATGTTGATAGGCTTCGCGCCAACGCCAGATAGAGGCCTGCGGCTGGGTGTGAACATTGCCGGTGGCATCTTTCACAGTGTCTGCCGTATCGGTCCACACATCGTGTTTGAAGCTGTATTCATAGCGGCCGCCCCAGCCACCCCAATCGGGACGCGGGGGCACATTCAAGCCATTGTTGATCAAATAAAGGAACGAAGGAGTGTCGCCTTCCATAATATAGGCAGTTTGGGGATACAACATGCCGAGGGGCCCCTTGTTGCGTATGTGCTGATCCAACCAGGCATTGCTGACCAAGCCGAAGTCTGGTCCTTCGAATCCGTAATGCCGTTCGCCGGAGATCCCCGTCCAGGTGGCTGATTTGTATTTGGAAAACTCATGCAGGCTAACAATGTAAAACAGAGCAGGGAAATTGGTGCGAATCCATTGGCCGGAATCATCCTGGTCTGAAATGGTATAAACGCGCAGTTTATCAACAAATTGATTGCGCTCTTCTTTCGTGCGTGTGGTGGCCACTTTATAAAGTGACTGTGCCAGTGAATTGACGCCGCCCCACACAAGCACCCAAACCGGACGAGGATCATCTTCGTCTACTGTTTTGATGATCCAATCCGAGCCTTCAGAGTCTTGCCCGTCACCGACACCTTTCATGCCATATTTGGGTAGGCCTGTTTTGACGCGTTTTTTGAGATACTCAGATGTGGGGCAGCCCTTTTCATGAACGAGTAAATTGTCACGAACTTGACCGTAGGCATCCAAGCGCTCATGAATCATTTGCGGATTGACCTTATTGCGCAGCCAAGTTGAAGTGGTTGCGATCAGGCCTTCGATTTCGAATTGGTTGGCATAGGTTAAAAATCGAACCAGCGATTGCGCATCATCCGGTTCGTTTCCGATGTCGGTTAATACGATGACACGCGGTTTGTTGGATTGATTCTGATTCGATTCGCTGTAAGCAAGAGTATTGGTTAAGGCCGCCGTGACAATGAAAATCCCTATATAGATGATGATTTTTTTCATGACAGTATTCTCCCAATTCGTATTATTTTTTTATACTATATTCATCTCTATACTAATAGGAAATCGGGAGAGATATGAATGTGAAG
>CAZEZQ010000055.1:0-13331 GCA_964516245.1 uncultured bacterium
ATGGGGTCCTCGCCTGCAACGACATACAGTGTAGGTTGGATGGCCATGTTACTATATATTGTGTGGACTTTTTCTAGAACGGACTTTTTGCCGGAGCTTCAGAAAAGGTTTAAACCTCATGCCTCTGATTAATATGTATGAAGAAAAACCATCCAGTTAGATCAATTTTCTCCATCAAGGGAATGAAATTGCGCAAGAAGTAGACACCATCATCAATTCCATTCCTTTCAAGATGGAACTCCAAATGGACCGGCTTAAAGAGCGGGGCTGGGATGTATTAGACCTGGGAGCGGGGGAAGGGTCAAAGGGAATTCCATTGGTTGTATTTTTACAAAATTATGGCCCGGTCAATTATACGGCTTTGGATCCATCAACCGAACAATTAAAACAATTACGAAAAAAAGCGCATTGGGCCCGAATAAGAAATATTCGCTTTGTCAATGAACCTTGGGAAACGCATCAACCTAAAGAACAAGAATACGATTTTATTTTTTGCCTGCATGCTTTTTATCATTTTCAAGATTGGAAGTCTTCGTTACATAAAATTTTGAATGCTATGAAACGTGATGGAAATGCATTGGTCACTATCCTTACTCCCAACAATATTTCCTATCAAATCAACCAAAAATTAAGCCTTGAATTGAATGAACCTCAACGCTGGGATTTGCATCATGCTTACGAATTCGAAAAACTATTAAATCAAGAACAAATTGATTATGAATGGGTTTGTACTCAAGAATCATTCAATTTGTCTCCGGCAAAAGAACAGACTGAGGAAGGATTAGAATCTATTGAATTTATCATTTCCCGTCCATTGGAATCTTTGCCAGAAGTAAAGCGAACGAAATTGCTGAAAGATATTCTGGAATATCCGGATATAGTAAAGAATGAAGTGGGGTATTTTTGGATTGGTAAAGAATCGGAATAACATTGGAGTGCAAACGTGTACGCTTGCAAATTACATATACAATGCAGGAAGGGACGCCTGCGCTCCAACATTGAGATTTGCTAAAACTTAAAATTCCATTCATCTTGTGTGAACTGATTGGCCGCTAGTTCTTCAATCTTCTTATAGGGCACATTTTCATAAGGTTCATATGCCTCCCATTCCTTTTGCAAACACTGTTTCACCTTCTCTACTGGAAGGTTCAAATTCATAAGAAACTCAGAATGATGGCGTGATTTTCGATAGTCTGGCTGTTGCGAGGGAAATGGGAGCAGTTTTGTAACCCACGAAAAATCAAAATTCAACAAAAACGTTCCATGAAACAAGATGTAATTTTTTTTGCGCCGCTGGGCGTTGCCTGAGAATTTCAACTGACCGATAGCCAGGTCTGAAATGCCCAAAATTTCAATTTCATCGTTTAGTAGGGTTTGCAGAGCTCTTTTTTGACGGGCTAAAATATAGGCATAGGTTTGATTCACTTTTCCAACCGGTCCACCCGGCTCATTGGGAAGCACCAAGGTATAATTTAAGCAGCCGGGACCGTTAACAACCGACCCTCCTCCGCTGGAACGGCGAAGGATAGGGATCTCGAACCGGCGGCATGCATCGATATCGGCCTCAACGTGGGCCTTGTTTGCATGTCCAAGCACAACAAAATAATGGTCCGTTTCCCAAAAGCGCAGTACGGGCTTGCCGGCGCCAGCCTCGCAGGCTTGTAGAAGCGCTTCATCGCAGGCAAGATTAAGGTAAGGTGTTGCAAACGATAAATCCAAAATTTGCATGGGCAAGCGCATTACTCCAACAAAGTAGTATCAATAACGGGTTATAGAGTCTATTACAAATAAATACACATGATAATCCGGCAAAAAGTCTTTTTTGGAGCGCAGGCGTCCTCGCCTGCATCAACATTGGAGCGCAGGCGTCCTCGCCTGCATCAACATTGGAGCGCAGGCGTCCTCGCCTGCATCAACATATAGGCAGGCGAGACGCCTGCGCTCCAATATGTGTCTACAATTTATATACGTTTAGACTTTTTGCTGGATTGTCACACAAACATTTCTAAATTAAAAATTACCACTCTGTTCGGCAAGGGAGTAGTCCATTGGGTAACGAAACAAACAATCCAAATCAAACGCAAGACAATCAAGGGGTCAGCAGCGCCGGCAACGGCCAACTCAACGAAACCGAAAAGTGGTTTGATTCGTTAGAGTATATTTACGAACACGCATTAAAGAAAGAACCGCCTCAACGGTCTTCATTTTTCTTCAATCAACTGGCAGACCGGTTGCGCAAATCGGGTAATGACGTTCCGCAGCCGGTCAGTTCTCCATATGTCAATACCATCCCAGCCAGTGAAGAACCAGCGTATCCTGGTGACCGCGAAATCGAACGCCGCATCAAAAGCCTCGTGCGATGGAACGCCATGGCCATGGTGGTGCAAGCCAACCGCATCCATGCTGGGTTGGGCGGGCATATTTCCACTTTCGCCTCATTGGCGACGCTTTACGAGGTGGGGTTCAATCATTTTTTCCATGCCGGGAATGAGAACCGCTATTCAGATCAGGTCTACTTTCAAGGCCATGCCTCTCCCGGCAACTATGCGCGCGCGTATGTAGAACACCGCATGGATGCGCAAAAGCTGCATAACTTTCGCCAGGAACTGGCTGAGGGCGGCGGTCTTTCATCCTATCCGCATCCTTATCTGATGCCGGACTTCTGGAAATTTCCTACCGTCTCCATGGGACTTGGACCCATCACCTCGATCTATCACGCGCGCTTCTTACGCTATCTTAAACACCGCGGCATGCTGGACAAAGAAGAACCGATGGTTTGGTGCTATGTTGGCGATGGTGAATCAGACGAGCCCGAAACCCTGGGTTCGCTCACTCTCGCTGCCCGAGAAAAACTTGACAATTTGATCTGGGTGGTCAATTGCAACCTGCAGCGTTTGGACGGTCCGGTTCGAGGCAACGGAAAAATCATTCAAGAACTCGAATCTCTGTTTCGCGGCGCCGGTTGGAATGTCATTAAAGTGATCTGGGGCTCTAACTGGGACCCCTTACTCGAAAACGATACCGACGGACTGCTAGTTAAACGGATGGAGGAAGCCGTTGACGGCGAATTTCAAAAATACTCAGTGGAGCCAGGCAGTTATGCGCGCAAGCATTTCTTCGGCAAATATCCCCAACTTTACAATCTCGTCAATCACTTGACCGACGAACAAATTTTCAAGCTGCTGCGTGGAGGCCACGACCCCAAAAAGGTTTATACCGCTTATAAAGCTGCCGTTGAACATGAAGGCCAGCCTACGGTCATTCTGGCCAAGACCATCAAAGGGTATGGGCTCGGAGAAGCGGGCGAAGGCCGGAATATTACACACCAGCAAAAGAAACTAAACGAAAAAGAGCTACGCGAATTTCGCGACCGTTTTAATATCCCTATCAGTGACGAAGAAGTCGTGAAAACCCCATTTTACCGTCCCGATCAAGATAGCCCGGAGATTCAATACCTCACCGAGCGGCGCCGCCAATTGGGTGGATACATCCCCACGCGAGTGGTAGATTATCCCAAATTGGAACTTCCAGAAATGGATTTTTACAAAGAATTTCTGCAAGGCAATCCACAACAAGAAGCCTCGACCACCATGGCCTTTGTTCGTATGCTGGGCAAATTGATGCAAAACAAAAAAGTCGGGAAACATGTAGTACCGATCATTCCAGACGAAGCCCGTACCTTCGGGATGGACGCCCTCTTCCGCCAGTTCGGCATTTATTCATCCAAAGGCCAGTTGTACGAGCCGGTGGATCGCGAAAGCCTGCTCTATTACCGCGAGATGAAAGAAGGGCAAATTCTTGAAGAAGGCATTACCGAGGCTGGGTCGATATCATCGTTTATAGCAGCGGCCACAGCGTATGCCAATCTCGGCATCCCCATGATCCCGTTTTATACCTATTATTCCATGTTCGGCTATCAACGCGTGGGCGATCTGTTTTGGCTGGCGGGCGACAGCCGGGCGCGTGGATTTCTACTTGGCGCCACTGCAGGACGCACCACTTTGAATGGGGAAGGTTTGCAACACCAGGATGGCCATTCGGTGTTGACGCTTACTGCCGTCCCCTCCGTACGTGTGTACGACCCAGCGTATGCTTATGAATTGGCGGTCATCATTCAAGATGGAATGCGCCGCATGTATCAGGAAGACGAAGATGTTTATTATTACTTAACCCTGTACAACGAAAATTATGTCATGCCACAAATGCCCACGGGACAGGAGCAAGGGATTTTGAATGGCCTTTACAAATTCCAGGAAGGTGAAAAAGGCAAACACAAAGCGCATATTTTCGGCAGCGGCCCGATTCTGAATCTCGCCTTAGAAGCCCAAAAGGTGTTGGCCGAACAGTTCAATGTCAGCGCCGATGTGTGGAGCGCCACTAGCTATAAGCAATTGCGCTCTGATGCGCTAAAATGCAAACGCTGGAATATGCTGCATCCGGACAAAACACCTGAAAAATCGTATCTCGAAACCATTTTGGAAAACGAGAAAGGTGTTTTTGTTGCTGTATCCGATTGTATGAAGGCTGTTCCCGACCAGATCGCCCCCTGGGTGCCCGGCGGATTGATGACCCTGGGAACTGACGGGTTTGGCCGCAGTGATACACGTGAAAACCTGCGGCGCTTTTTCGAAATCGATAAGGAGTCCATCGTGATTGCGACTCTCTATCAATTGGCGGAAAAAGGTGAAATCGACCGCAAACGGGTTGCGAAGGCGATCAAAGAATTGGAGTACGACCCAGAAAAAGCGTATCCTGATTTTGTGTAACGATCCGAACTCCATCTTGTGTCTTGCTCATTCTCTGGAGCAAGACCGGGTGAGCCAGGAAACCAAATAAAGAAGTAATTTAACAAAGGTGAAATGATGGGTTCAGATCCCCTAGCCCAATGTCATTAACTTAAACAGGAGGGCGAGGCTCCCGCCGAGCCGGTTTCTCGTTCAAGCGGCTCATTCGCCGCAGCGAATTCGCCCTCCCGATTCAACATTCCGATATGATCTTAAGTTAATGACATTGCCCACTAGCCCCCTTAATATGGGGGGGAATAAGCTTTGGGATACCCCGTCAATTCATGCTTGACAGAGTCGCAGTTGTCTCAACATCGTAGAGAAAGCGGGGAACAATATGGACGTTCGATTGCCACAACTGGCGGAAGGAGCAGATTCGGGAACGGTGGTTTCCATCCTGGTTTCCGAAGGCGATGCGGTTGAGAAAGAACAAACCATTCTAGAATTGGAAAACGAAAAAGCGATTGCTCCAATTCCCTCCACCGCCGCTGGAACCGTCAGCAAAATTCATGTGAATGAAGGTGATACCGTCTCAGTGGGAGACGTGTTGATCACAGTCGGTGAAGGCGGCGGTGAAGGCGGTGGTGAAGCCGCAGAAACCGAAGCCGCTCCCAAAGAAGCGCCACAAGCAGCCGAAGAACCAGAAGAATACGAAGAATCTTCCTCGGAACCACAAACCCAATATGCGGGACAGAGTATGGCTGATCCGATATTCGGATACCGCTATGAATCCAAGAGTGGATACCCACCTCCCGCGGCGCCCTCCATTCGCAATCTGGCCCGTGAAATCGGTTTGGACCTGCGCAATGTTCGAGGGACGTCCAAAGGCGGCCGCATCACTTTAAATGATATTCGCAATTACATCGCGCGGCTGCATGAATTGGCTTTTGAAAAACAAAAAGAATCCAAGGCGGCGGGCAAACCGGCCAAATCGGCTCAGCCGTTTGATTTCAGCAAATGGGGCGATACCCGGCGCGAAAAACTTTCCTCCATTCGCAAAACCATCGGCAGCCGGATGCAGGATTCATGGAACACCATCCCCCATGTGTATCAATTTGATGAAGCCGATATCACCGACCTCATGGATTTGCGCAAAAACTACAAATCGGCCTATAGCAAGAAAGACGCAAACCTCACATTGACCGCCATTGTAATCAAAGCCATCACCGGCATTCTGAAAGACTTCCCGCTCTTCAACGCCAGTTTGGATGAGGCTAGCGAAGAACTGGTTTACAAAGAGTTTTTCCACATTGGGTGCGCCGTCGATACCGATGCCGGTTTGTTGGTGCCAGTGATTCGCGATGCCGGCAAGAAACCGCTTGTGGATATCTGCAAAGAATTGCAGGAAGCGGCCGAAAAAGCCCGCGAGCGTAAACTGTCGAGTGAAGACATGCAAGGCAGTTCATTCACGATATCCAATCTGGGCGGCATCGGCGGCCAGCATTTCACCCCCATCGTCAATTCGCCCAATACAGCGATTCTCGGCATTGGACGCGGAGTTCAAAAACCCGCGGTGGTGAATGGTGAAATCAAACCGCGAATCTTTATGCCTCTCTGCGTTTCGTATGACCATCGCATTATCGACGGGGCGGCCGGGGCCCGCTTTATCAAGGCCGTGGTGGAACGATTTGAGCAATTCCCCGAATCTGAATTGAAAATCAACGGAGCTTAAACAGGTAAGGAAGCTGATCAATGGAACCGATTAAAACAGACATCGTCGTGTTGGGAGCCGGACCGGGAGGGTATACGGCAGCTTTTTATGCGGCAGACAAAGGAAAAAAAGTGTTGCTGGTCGACAAAGACAAACGCCTGGGCGGCGTTTGTTTGAATCGCGGCTGTATCCCTTCCAAAGCTTATTTGCATGCCGCCCATTTGCTGTACGAGGCCAAAGAATCCAAAAACCGGGGCATCACGTTCGGCGAACCCAAGTTGGATCTCCCAAAATTGCGCGAATGGAAAGAATCGATATTAGACAAACTCAGCGGCGGCATTCATGATCTATCGAAAATGCGCAATGTGGATGTTATGCATGGCCGGGGATATTTTGAAGATTCGAGCACCCTGCGAGTGGAAACCGAAGAAGGCCAGAAATTCGTGAAATACGGCAAAGCCATTCTGGCGACCGGTTCGATCCCCGCAATGCCGGCCGATTTTGATTTGGGCAATGAGCGTATTATGACCTCAGATGACTCGTTGGAGTTGCCCGAAGTGCCTAAAGACTTGCTGGTAATCGGTGGCGGCTATATCGGTATGGAACTCGGAACTGTATATTCTGCCATGGGCAGCCGGGTGATTTTGGTGGAAGCACTGGATGATATATTGATGGGCGCCGACCGCGACCTGGTGAAGTATGTTACCAAGGCGGCAGAACGCTCTTTTCACGAAATTCGCCGGGACACCAAAGTACAAAAAATGGCGACGGAAGGCAAAAAGATCAAAGTGAATATGCAGGTGGGAGACGCGGATCCCATCGATGAATTGTATGACCGGGTGTTGGTCTGTGTAGGACGCACCCCCTGCAATAAAGATATGGGTTTTGAAAATACACAAGTCACCATGGATCAAAAGGGGTTTGTGGAAGTTAACAAAAATATGCAAACTCAAGATCCAAATATCTATGCCATTGGCGATCTCGTCGGCGGCGCTTTGTTGGCGCACAAAGCCTCGCGTGAAGCACGCATTGCTATTGATGTGATGACAGGTGAACCCAACGCTTTTGAAAATATCATTGTACCCGCGGTTGTATTCACCAATCCAGAACTGGCTTGGGCAGGACTGACAGAAAACGAAGCCAAAAAAGAAGGCATCGAAGTGAAAGTGGCCCGCTTCCCTTGGACCGCCTCAGGCCGGGCTTTGAGTTTTGACCGTACGGATGGAATGACTAAATTGCTCATTGAACCAGAAACCGAAAGAATACTCGGTGTCGGTATTGTTGGAGTCGGTGCCGGTGAAATGATCAGCGAAGGCGCATTTGCCATTGAAATGGGCGCTACGGCAGAAGACTTGGCCGAGACCATTCATCCCCACCCCACTCTCTCAGAAACCATTATGGAATGCGCTGAGCACTATTACGGCACAGCAACCCACACCTTCGCGCGTAAGAAATAACTGCAATTAGAATCATATAGAAAATCCCCTCACTGCGTTTGGAGTGGGGGGATTTTCTCTTTTATAATATATGGCAAATTCATAAATTTTTTTACATCCATTCAATAGTGGTTTCCATTATATTTATAGTGGATTGTTGTCATAAGGGTACAACACGTATACAATGTACACAGTGAGTACGAAGAGTTACTTCCTATAATTTCTATGCCTATCAAAACCAGTTAACCATAACTATTTTAATTTTTTTTCGTTAATGAGTGTCAGCAGATAGAAAGGAAAAGGTTTCATTTCCATGAAGAAGTTTGGTACGTTAATCGGCAATAGCAGCCGCATGAAATCCATCTATGGTACGATTGAAAAGGCCGCTGGTGTCGATGTGCCTGTTTTTATAATTGGAGAAACAGGGACGGGGAAAGAACTCGTCGCGCGGGAGATCCACAATCGCAGCGCCCGCAAAGACAAACCATTTGTGGCCGTGAATATGGGCGCCGTCCCTTCAGAATTGGTGGCCAGTGAACTTTTTGGACACATTAAAGGTTCATTTACAGGCGCAACCGAGAACCGTATTGGACGATTTCAAGAAGCCAGTGATGGTACGCTTTTTCTGGATGAAATTATTACGATGGACGAACGAGTCCAAATTTCACTGTTGCGTGTGCTGGAATCGAAAAAGTTCCGCCAAGTCGGTGGACGTACGGATTATGAAACCAATGCGCGCATATTGGCTGCCGCCAATCAAGACCCTGAACATGAAGTAAGAAGCAATCATTTTCGGAGTGACTTGCTCCATCGGTTGCAAGTAATACGAATTAACATTCCTCCACTGCGTGACCGAAAATCCGATATTCAACAATTGGCGCAACACTTTTTTCAGGAAATTTGCAGCAACTACAGCCTGAATTCATCTGGAATTTCGCTGGAGGCCATGAATATACTGAAAGAATATCCATGGCCAGGCAATGTGCGTGAACTGCGTAATGTAATCTTTCACGCGGCCATTATGGCGGGAGATGAGGATATCAGCCCACAACATTTGCCTGAATATTTGCGGGACGAGCAAAAAGCCAACTTGCAGATAGCAGAGTCGACCATACCCGATCACCAACCACAAGAAGAAACCGAACTCACCACGCCTGTGATGCAATCCCCAACAGGGTTCAACAATACTGCGGCGGCGGCAGTGGCCAATCCTGCCATGGCGAATACGGCCATGCGCGAAGGGGTCTTTTTGCCCTTGGGCCTATCGATGGAAGAAGTGGAAAAAGTTTACATCACCAAAACCCTCGCCATGACCGGACAAAACAAAACCCGAACCGCCAAATTACTCGGCATCAGCCGAAAATCTCTCTATTCCAAACTTCAACGGTTGGGATTGATGGAAGAATAAATTATTTGTTGCTATCTTTGTAAGATGTTTCGGCAAAAAGTATAATTCAGTATTCTAGTATACCCCCTTTAGAGCGCAGGCGTCCCGCCTGCATCTGTATATAGTTGCGGGCGAGTAAGCCTGCGCTCCAAAAAAGACTTTTTGCCGAATCGTCTTGTAAAATCATTTTCTATTCTTCAGACTAGAAACGAATGCCTGCCTTTGTAAAGCCTTAATCTAAAGACCTGGGATATTAATAATGATAATCTGAAAATTTTTAAACATTTTTCAATATTTTGCTTGATTTGCATTTTATATTTTGTTATATTCACTCTACTAATCTATAAAAAATTTATATCGCTCAAGACCGTTTCTCTATCTTTGAACGGGAATGAAATAAATGATTCTTGTTCAATTTCGGAGTTTCTATTATGAATGATGATCAACAAGTTGTGAGATACGTCATAGTTGTGCATGGAATTGGAGAACAACGCAAAAACGAAACGGTATTAAATGTTGTAAATCGTTTTGCAGAAGCCCGCCATTTTGATAAAGAAACTGCAGCCAATTTGAAAAAAAATAATGTTTTAACCTTGGGAATGGCGACGGGGCAGACGGGAAAAGAGCTTGGAGAAGGCGCATGCCGTTTTAATGTGCCAGAGAATCATTTTATCCCCTGGCTTGAGTTTAAAGGGATCCCAACCAATCCGGATAAACAAACACCACCTTTTCTTGGAAATCCAGGAGAAAGCTTAAACAATGTAAAATTTGCAGGAGAAAACCTTCGTTTTGTAGATATGTGTTGGTCAGACATCATGCAGGATGATAGCGCGGCAGTGGTACAACCGCCGGATGTATGGTCTGAATCTGTCATTGGCCGGCTTGAGACCAAGACAATTTCTCCCCCGAAATGGGTAACAAAAGTTTTAGAGTTAATCAAGAAAACAGCAACTCTCATACACCTATGGGCCCGCTTCAAAGCCAAAGATGTCGACGATACTCTTTTCAACAAATTTTTAGGCGATGTGCAGCAATACGGTGAATTCAGCCGCACCCGGGGCAAAGCCGCACGCCGTTTTCACAAATTGATGGCGCGCATCGAACACAAACACAACGAAGAACAAGATGAACGTGAGAAACAAAATTTAAGCCGGTTAGAAGCAAGATACGCCATTATTGCCCACAGTTTGGGTACAATCATGAGTCTCGATGCTTTAATTTACGCGCATGTTAGAGAAGATATTCGCTTTAGCGAACGAAATGTCTACGAGAACTTGCCTTTCCCCGGCTATTTAAAGAATCAAGAATTGGATCATTACAAAAGATTCAAAGAACTTGAGAAAAGCAATTTAGAGAACGGAGAGAACCATTTATCAGCTTCAGAAGAACAGGAATTTAACGAATTGAATTCAAAACTATATTTTCGAAACACCTCATGGATTCAACGGGTTGATTCTTTTGTCACACTGGGATCACCGATCGACAAGTATCTCGTTCTCTGGTGGATGAACTATAAATATCTTATTGAAATTGATACTCAGGAAAATACATGGGTGGAGAACGATTTCTATGAATTTCGCAAAACTCCAGAAAACCGTATCAAACATTACAATTACTGCGAAGAACAAGACCCAGTCGGCCACAATTTGGCAGTGGTGAAGACTACAGGAGCGTATCAACATCTTTTTTCATCCGAAGAAGATATTATTTATAACCGGCATGTCATTCCTGGAGCGGCCCACAACGAGTATTGGAATGATTTCGATTTATTCAAACGCATTCTATCCAGTTCGGTTGATCAAAAACCTCAAAATGAATGGCATAAAGTCAATTGGTTTGACCCAAAAATTTATCAAAAAATATTATCCATTTCTTATTGCTATATCCCGTATCTCGTCATTTTTTTTGATTTTATTGCTTTTATTTGGGCTTGGCATACAGAAAGTTACTTCTTTACTTTAATCGCGATGCTTGCATTTGTATCGGTTTGCGCTTTGGGGCGCTATTTGTTGGATTTAAGCATTTGGTGGCGTCAAATTCTGCGCAAAAAATCTCAGCCGCCAAAAGATTCAAAAGAAAATGCTGCACAATCTTTCTGTTTGAAAACGTGTCAAAAAGAACAAGCGCAAACATTTATCAATCAGCTTTTCCGGTTTCGGTATTTTTTCCTTATTTCTTCCATCCTAATATTCACAATTTTTATGTTTTTAGATTTTTGGATTTATCCCTCTGAACTATTTTTCCATTACCATGCCATTGAGAGGCTGCTATTAATTGCTGTATTTTCGGTTGGATTGGTATACATATCGAGGTCGACTATCAAGATTCCCCCTCCACCCGATGGTGAGGGAAACGATTCAAAGCCGCCATCTTTGTTTCAATGGATGTACGATCGAGAAGAGGACAAAGAAGGCAATCGAATTTGGGTCAATATTTTGAAGAACGATATTCGTGTGATTGTTTTAACAGCAATAGGTGGTGTTATTGGTGGGATACTGGGTTGGAGCATTTCAGACATAGCATTTCCAATGGCTTCTGTTTTAGAAAACTGGAGCAATCTCCAAAATTATTTCTTTTTGCTCACCTCTTTATTTGTGATTACCGCAATCATTTATGGATATTGGCATGACCGCTTTTGGTATGTGAAAAATCATATCAATAATGATAACGAAATCGAAATTGGAGACATGGGATATAAAAAATATTGCGAAGATATTGAAAATTCGTAATTGCTCATAGAACGAAAATATTTCCCTTGCCAAGATTGGGAGTTCACCGCGGCGATGTGATCTTTGATATTTTCAGGCTGAGCCCAAAGAGTTATTTGTGGCATTTCAACCGGGTGTATTCGCGGTCAAAGCAGGCCCAATGATATTATTCTTCAGCCCACTTTAACGGACGGTTGGTTCGGGTGGGGTTCCATTGGCCGCGCCAGAGAGGTTCGGCCATTTGGGCATCCAACTCTTTGAGAATTTTCATTAATTCATCAAATATATCGGGTTTCTTGTCTGACAAATCGTTTTCTTCAGAAATATCCTCTTCCAGATTGAAAAGTTGAAATTCGCCTTCTTCGCCCCATTTTTCGCGTTGCTTCACCAGTTTCCATTCGCCTTTGCGAACCGCGATGTTGTTGCCGTAGCGCCAGAAGAGCACTTCATGGGGGCTGCCTTCATTCTCTCCCTTGAGATAGGGCAGTAAATTCACTCCATCGAGATTGTCGGGGATATGCTCTTGTTCGCCTGCGGCCGCGAGCGCAGTGGGCATGGCGTCTAAGGCGCTGACCGGCTTTTCATAGGCCTTTCCTGCGGGGAGGTGACCTTTCCACTGAATGGCGAAGGGCACCCGGATACCGCCTTCAAAGAGGGAGCCTTTTTCGCCGCGCAAAGGCTGGTTGCTGGATGTGAGTTCGCGGGTGGGTCCGCCATTGTCGCTGAAGAAAATGATGAGGGTATCTTCTTCAAGATTGAGATCGCGCAATGCATTCAGCACTTTGCCTACGTTGTCATCCAAGTTGCTAAGCATACCGGCGAAGACACGGCGGTGGATGTCTTCAATGTGTTCGAATTTCTTCATGGACTCATTCGGTGCTTGCAAGGGGCTGTGTGGTGAGTTGTAAGACAAATAGAGAAAGAATGGTTCTTCTTGATGGCGCTTTATGAAATCGATGGATTCACGGGTTAAGGCGTCGGTAAGATACTGTTCTTCGACGATAGGTTTCTGCCCGCGTTGGATGGGATTTTCGAGATCGTATTTGGGCTCATCATAATGAAAGTGATCGTCGTATATGAAGCGGCCTTTGCGAAGCGGTGCTTCGGTGCCTTCGGGCATTTCGGTAATGCGCAGATAGGAAGTGACGCCTTTGTAGGGATAAGGGACATAAAAATGGCCTTCGTGCATGAAGCCGTAAAATTCATCGAAGCCGCGGTTTAAGGGATGGTAGGGCTCGGAACCACCGATGTGCCATTTGCCCACCAAGCCGGTGGTATAACCATGTTTTTTCATCGCGTCAGCCATGGTGCTTTCTGAGAGCGGCAGACCAATGCCTTCTTCGTTGTTTTGCACGCCGATGGCGT
>CAZEZQ010000056.1:0-2121 GCA_964516245.1 uncultured bacterium
GTTGGCAGGGCAACTTGAGCCAGATTCGCAATCGCTTGCTCGCCCAGCGGCAACCCTGAGGACTTCCATGTTGCGGCTGCTGGCAGACGAAAACTTCAATGGCGACATTGTGCGCGGCTTGCTGCTGCGTCAACCGGAGCTTGACATTGTCCTTGTGCAAGATGTCGGCCTATCCGGCGCACGTGACTCAGACATCCTCGCCTGGGCCGCTGAAAATGAGCGCATTGTTCTAACGCATGATCGCGCAACGATGACGGACTACGCCTATGAGCGAATGGCTGCAGGCCAAAAAATGGCCGGCGTTTTCGTCCTGAATGACCGATTTCCCGTTGGGAATGCCATCGAAGAAATCCTGTTGATGGCCGCATGCTCTGAGCAGTCAGAATGGAGCGGCCGAACAGTTTATGTGCCGCTGTGAAACAGTCGGGCTGAACAACCCGTTCCACCTGACGGTGTGTGCGCGGGTGCCAAAGATAAAACGTTGTTTATTTTACCCGCCATGGCGCGTTATGACCTTTGATAAACCTCAAGGGTAGAATCAACATTCTTCTCTTGTGACCCAAATTACACTTGCCACTCGCCATAATACGGAGCCATGGATACGGTATACATCGAAACAACGATAGTCAGCGATTTGCGGCAGAGTCCCAGTTCGCAGGTCGTGATGGCGGCGCACCAAGTGCTTACTCACCAATGGTAGAACAACGAGCGATCCACTTTCGCATACGGTTTCTTTGATTGATGGAATGGTGATGCCCCTTTCGGGAAGTTTGAAATGATTTAGCCTAGAGATTCGGCTTTGAGAGTAAAATAGGATCAAAAAAAGTGAGATAGAATGATGGAAGAAACAAATTTACTTGAAAGAAAACCAGTTTCGTAGGATGGGCTAAAAGCGAATCTGTGGTTTCGATTCGCCTAACCCATCATGGCTCTTGAATTATACATATTTGTATAAATATTTGTATTGAAAGTTGAGGGGATTCTGTATAAACTACAGATTCCGTTGATTAATATGTTATGAGCAGAACGAATACCATTTGGAAATCACATTGATATGCCAAAATACAAAACAATTTTCGAATCAAACGAGAATATTCACGGAGTCGTACCACGAGCGAATGATTGGGTGCTGTATGAATGCATTCTCAAGGTAAAGGATGGAGGGAAAATGCCCGTTTCGATTGAGATGAAATTCATCCCACCACATCCATTTTTAGTTAATATGCCATTGGAGCATTCTATAAAAGCGGAGAGTATATCTGAACTATATTATAAAATTGTCAAGTTTCTTGCAAAGTATGGAGTGGAATTCCGTGGTTAAAAAAATTTTGCGCGGCTGCCAAAAGTAAAATGTCGTTTATTTTACCCTTGAAAAATCCTTGAAACTATCGAAAACTTTGGCTTTATGCACCTACCGCAGTGTGTCTACAAGAGAGGTACACAGTGATATTCAGGAGATGGTAAAAGGATTTATTCATGGCCAATAAACGAAGCAAGAAAGAGTCTAAAGAGAAAATGTACTTATTTGAGGCCGAAGCGGCTTACGCGGAAAGTATTTTTCTCGAAGCCATTGGTGATATGGAAGCGAGCATCTCCGCTTGTGAACGGGCACTTGAGATCAAACCAGACTATCCTCCCGCCGTGCTGACCATGGGATCGATCGAATACCAACGCGGAAAACCGGACGAGGGGGCACGCCTGTTCTCGACATTGCTCTCGCTGCCGGACGAATTTGGTGATCTTTGGGAGTGCATCGACAAGGCTGGCGACTTCTTAATTCAAGAAAAGAGGTATGAAGAAGGATTCGAACTCTATCAAGCTGCGGTTGAGAGGTTTAGCGATCAGGCAATCCTTTATCAGGGGTTGGGTTGTTGTGCCGGACACCAAGGGTTGTTCGACAAGGCAATAGAAGCGTCGCGGAAGGCATTGGAGCTTGAACCTGATAACCAGAAACTGATGAGCGATCTCGGGTGGAGCCTGTTTCTAGCAGGGCGGCTTGAAGAGGCTGAAGAAGTACTGTTAAAAGCGGTTGATATGGATCCCGAAGATGAGCTTGCGCGAGAAAATCTGCGTCTTTGCAAGTCTAAGCGCTTAAAATCATAGTTTCGTAGGATGGGTCGC
>CAZEZQ010000056.1:2221-5000 GCA_964516245.1 uncultured bacterium
GTTGTATGACCCATCATTCTTGTAGGATGGGTCGCGTTGTATGACCCATCATTCTTGTAGGATGGGTCGCGTTGTATGACCCATCATTCTCGTAGTCTCGTAGGATGGGCTAAAAGCGAATCTGCCGTTTCGATTCGCGTAGCCCATCATGGCTCTACTTCAACTTTTATTCCTCCGAACTGGAAGGCTTCACAGGCATCGGACACTCCGTCGAAGATTGCCTGTACAAAGCCAAGTGGGGAATGCAGGAACACATCAAACTGCTTCGAGAGCAAAACCTCCCTGTCTCAGAACCAAATCCCAACCTGAAAATTATGATTCAAAAAACCAAAGTGGAGCCTGTAGCTTGATTCTACGATCTGAAGTAATTCCCCTCTCAAGATTGGGAATCCGCCGCGGCGGATAGGCAAGGTTGAATGGATACGCTAAGCCAATCTCTTACCTACCTCCAAGCCCAAGCTGATTAAGTAAAAAAAACTTGGGACCATCACTTGGGACCATCATCGGGAGGGCGAATCTCCTGATGAGCCGGTTCCTTCCAAAACTTTCGATTCACCAGCCAAGGCTCGGCGAGTGCCTCGCCCTCCCAAAACTTACCTCCCGCTTAAGTTTATAACATTGCACGGGTGCCACAGATAAGATATTGTTTATTTCACCGCCGCAAACCCAATCAAAATAGTTTTTTGCAATATAGTTTTTTGCATTGCAAGTTTAGGAGATTCTACATATACTACAGAAACGATTGAATCATTCGTTGGGCGTCTAAGATAGTTAAATAGACAATGAAAGGTTAACGATGAACAGACTATTCACTGCCATTATTGAGAAAGAAGATGATGGTTATGTGGCGCTTTGTCCAGAAGTGGATGTGGCAAGCCAAGGAGACTCCATCGAAGAAGCTAGAAAAAAC
The DNA here is from genome assembly GCA_964516245.1 of uncultured bacterium. GTDB lineage: Bacteria > Hinthialibacterota > Hinthialibacteria > Hinthialibacterales > Hinthialibacteraceae > CAZEZQ01. The sequence continues at coordinate 3,132 of CAZEZQ010000056.1, forward strand.
TTAAAAGAAGCGTTGGAACTGTTTTTCGAGACCGCTTCCCACGAGGAAATAAAATCACGGCTGCGCGAAGAAGTCTATGTTACACATGTGGAGGTAACGGTTGGGTAAACTCAAAACATTCTCCGGTACCGAGGTTTGCCGAATTTTGAAAGCTCATGGTTTTGAACAAGTAAGAAAACGTGGAAGCCACGTGGTCATGCAAAAGCAAACATCAAAGAGCACCATTACCGTACCCGTTCCTGATCACAAAGAGATCAGAAGGGGTACATTGGGCGGTGAGAATGCGCGCATAGGATAAACGCTTGCTTCGGCGCAATGAATGCCGTATTATAATAGTATTATGACTGCTAGGGTAAAAAAAATTGCTGAACAAGTGATGGCCCTTCCCCAGGACGAGCGGGAGGAGTTCCTGTCGTGGCTCGCTGATTTCGAGGCGGACTCCAGCGATGATTGGGACAAACAGATTGTTCGCGACTCTCAACCTGGAGGACGTCTGGAGGGCGTTCTGGAGCGTGTCCGTAAGGATATCGCCGAGGCAAGGACTAAGCCGCTTGATGAAGTCCTCGACAACTCCTGACTTCTGGATCCGATACAGGGAACTTCCTACGGAAATCAAGAGTAGGGCACGGACTGCTTACCGTTTATGGTGCGCCAACTCGCGTCATCCCTCCCTGCGTTTCAAGAAGGTCGGTGAACCGTGGTCCATTCGCATCTGCAGTGGCTATTGTTCACTCGCACTGTTACAGGATGACACGTTCTTTTGGTTCTGGATCAGGACTCATGATGAATATGAACAACTTCTATCCCAATGGTAGAGTGCATGTGGCGGCGAAAAGACGACAATCACGACGCTGCAGCCGACTCCACTTCGCGACTCGACTAAGCTTTGTTGTTAACTATCAAGGCAATTCCAAATCGTAACCATTGAAAGTTCGTTGAGAAGCAACCATTGAGAATCACTGACATCATCTGGAAAGAGCGTTTTGTTGAAAAACTTTCACCAAAACATGATGTGTCCGTATCTGCAAGGATTTATTATGCAAAACAAAAATAAAGATATCGATCCATTGCCCGAAGAATTTGCCACTGAGGAGGAAGCCGAGGAGTTTTGGAGCACCCACAGTATCACCGGCTATGAAGAGTATCTTGAACCGGTAGATATCGAAGTGGATTGTAAGAGGCGGCACTTCGAAATCCAGTTTTGTAGGATGAAATAAAGCGAATCTGCCGTTTCGATTCGCGTAGCCCATCACGCCACTAACGGGATAACATATTGCCCCATTGATATTAATTACAATATAATTACAATATAAGTATGAGCCATCTAACCTTCGAGTGGGATCCAAATAAAGATGCTTCAAATCAGCGCAAGCACGGAGTATCTTTTTATGAGGCAAAGACCGTGTTTACGGACGAATTTGCACGCTTGATTGCCGACCCGGATCACTCGGAGGATGAAGATCGATTCATACTACTGGGTACAAGCATTCATGCTCGCCTGCTCGTTGTTTGTCATTGCCTAAGAAAAGGCGAGGGGATTCGGCTTATTTCGGCGCGTAAGGCCAATCGGCGAGAGCGAAAGATTTATGAAGGGTACAGAAATGCGTGACCATTACGATTTTACAAAGTCAGTGAAAAATCCATACGCCAAAAAACTAAAGAAGCAAGTCACCATACGACTGGATGAAGACACAATTGAATACTTTAAAAAACTGGCGGATGAAAAGGATCTACCGTATCAAAGCTTGATTAACCTGTATCTGAGAGATTGCGCCCAGTCTCAAAAAGATATAAAAATCGAGTGGCGGTAAAAGGATTTATTCAAGGAGAAACGAAAGAAAAGGCTATAGAAAATATCAAAGAAGCTAT
>CAZEZQ010000056.1:5010-13297 GCA_964516245.1 uncultured bacterium
GATGAGAAGATTGATATAACGGTCGCAGCCGTATGAGTAAACTTCCAAAACTCTCTGGCTAAGAATTGTCTCTGGCCAAGAATGTGTAAAAGAACTAAAAAAAAAATAATTCCGTGTTATCAGACAAGACGATTCGGCAAAAAGTCTTTTTTGCGGCGCAGGTCATAGACGCGCCTTGGTGGGCGTCCTCGCCTGCAACAGTATACAGTGCAGGTTAGGGACCTGTGTTACTATATATTGTGTTGTCGCTTACTGGATTTGACTTTTTGCCGGTTCGTCATAAATTGAATAACGTGAGAGAAGCGCGGGTGCCAAAGGGAAAATGTTATTTGTTTTACCTTTGATAAACCGCCAGCGCGTAAAGCCAATAATCGAGAGCGAAAGATCTATAAAGGGTATAGAAATGCATGATCATTACGATTTTTACAAAGTCCGTGAAAAATCCCTACGCGAAAAAACGAAAGATGCAAGTCACCAAACGGCTTAATGAAGACACAATGGAGTATAAAAAAAACTAGCGGATGAAGCGCATGATAAATCAACTCAATAAATCCAAAGTGGAAATTGAAGAAAGCGAAGAACAATTAACAATTCGAATCCCTCCCAATAGATCCGCGTTGTTGTTTATTATGATCATTTGGCTTATTTTATGGGTGTGTGGCGGATTGTGGATACTTTTTTCCGTTCTGCAAAATTTCAATGTCGTGATGATTATCGTGGCTATCTTTTGGATTGTTGGTATCGTTTTGGTCGTAAAACGAATTCTTTGGGAACTATTTGGCCTACAGAAAATTACCGTTACAAAAGATTTTCTTCTTCTTGAAAGATCAATACTCAACAAAATTCACAGCAAAAAATTTGATATCAACTTAATCAATGGCCTCCAATTGGAACAATCCGAAGACGAACTTATACAATCAATCGATGACGAAGACGTTGAACCGGATGATTTGTTTGATGATGGAATGCTGCAATTTCTCTATCAAAAAAGCATTGTCCATTTTGCCAGCGAAATCAATGAATCAGATGCCAAACTCATAGAATCAAAAATCAAACATTATTTGGATTGAATCACAACAACAAGGCTCATCAGGAGATTCGCCCTCCCGAATAGAGACATAATTTTGGCAATCATCATATGACGATTCAGCAAAAAGTCTTTTTTTTGGAGCGCAGGCGTCCTCGCCTGCAACTACATATAGAGCAGGCGGGACGCCTGCGCTCCAAGATGTGATACATCAAAATGCTGGATTTTACTTTTTGCCGGATCGTCATATATTGTGTAGCCGTTTTTTAAATTGAACTTTTTGCCGGATCTTCATCATATAAGTTTACTTCAAAGCCGCAATCAAATCGGGGATTTCAGAAAAATCATCGAACCACAGCGGCCGTATGCCCATATGGCGATACAAGATATTCTCATCGTCGATCTCTTCAGGAGACGCTTCGCGATAAGGTTTTTCACCGGGCCACTTTAATAGGGCATAATGATAAAGGCCCCCCAATGTTTGGGCAGCTTCGTAGCATGGGCCAAAAGCGAATCTGCCGTTTCGATTCGCGTAGGATGGGTCGCGTTGTCTGACCCATCATTTCTTGCGAATCTCGTAGCATGGGCCAAAAGCGAATCTGCCGTTTAGATTCGCGTAGCCCATCATTGCTCTAAAGACAACAGCCCAACCCACCGCGGCAGGCTGGGCTGTATCTCATTCACTTACACATCACAAATCTTCACCGCTTCCCGCACCGAATCATACCGGTGCTTCGGCCCAAACTCGTGCGCCACATAGCCGTCGAATTTGCCTTCTTCCTGCAGTTTGGCAATGGCTTTCATGATGCCCACATAGTTGAGCTCCTGCTCATCGTCCAAATCCTGCCGGCCAGGGTTGCCCGCGGTGTGGAAATGGCCGATGTATTCGATATTGCGGCGAATGGTGCGGATGATGTCGCCTTCCATAATTTGCATGTGATAAATGTCATACAGAAGTTTGAAATTGGGCGAGGCCACCCGGCGGCATAGGTCCGCGCCCCATTCGGTGCTATCACACATATAAGCGGGATGGTCGACTTTGCTGTTCAAGAGTTCCATGCAAATGGTCACGCCGCGCCGCTCCGCTATGCGCACCGCCCGTTTCAGCGCCAAGTGGCATATCTCCAACCCTTCTTCATCGCTTATGCCATAGCGCGAACCAGCCATGCAAATCACGTTGGGATACCCTGCATCGGCAGCCGCTTGGATGTTCATCTCGTACTGGTTACGAAATTCATCATGACGATCCAGCTCATTGAGCCCATGCACGATACTGCCCGCACCCGGGCACATGGTGGCAACCAGTCCGTGTTTTTTGAGATGCTTCCAATCGTTTTGCCCCACCAAGTCAATGCCCACCAGGCCGATATCTTTCATGGTGCGGCAAAAATCATCCCAGGGCATATCGCCCCGCGCCCCGCGAGAGATCGATTGTTTAATGCGGCCTTTGAGTTGTTGAGCCGATGCATTTTTCGTGTAACCAGTGAATGCGGCGAAGGCCGACCCCACTGCCAGGCTTTTCAGTAAATTACGGCGTTTCATAGATGGTTTGTTAGACATGGTTGTTCTCCTTTGATTTAGCATTGTTTTATCGTTGTTTCTTGCATGGCGAATTATAAATTAGAAAATTGATAAATCATGTCATATAACATGAATACAAACGAACACATTCTATGGCGTATTTCAAAATACTATTTTTCTTAATCAAAGGTCAAGTTATCAACTCAATTTAATTCGATATTTTTTTACCTTATTTCTACCTTTTGTATGACGATCCGGCAAAAAGTTTTTTTTGGAGCGCAGGCGTCCTCGCCTGCAACTATATATAGAGCAAGCGGGACGCCTGCGCTCCAAGATGTGGTACATCAAAATGCTGGATTATACTTTTTGCCGGATCGTCTTTGTATAAACGCTGCAATTCCCTAATCTTCAATTTGTGGTGTATTTCATGTTGTATACTTTAATTAATTGTGGGAGGATGAATTTTCATGAAGAAACAATATGCTTTTACCCTGATCGAGTTACTTATTGTTGTAGCGATTATTGGTATTTTGGCGGCCATTGCGGTGCCAAATTTTCTTAACGCCCAGGTTCGGGCGAAAATTTCCCGCGCCCAGAGCGACATGCGCAATTTGGGCCAGGCCATGGAAATGTACCGTTTGGATCAAAACACCTACCCCATTTGGAATCAGGCCCGGGTTACAGGACACGATAACGCCCATCCGAACGAAATTCGCTATTACCGCATGACCACTCCAGTCAGTTATATCGGCTCCGTACCGCGGGATCCTTTCGTCACATTTATTAATGAAGCAGATTACGAACGTTGGGGCACAGCTTACGACTATGTGAACAACAATCCCCGTTGGACCTGGGACCACGAATACCGCATCAGTTCATGGGGGCCGGATGCTCACAACAGCTGGGGCGGGGGACGTGAATTCAACAACGCCTCACAAGGCTGCCCCGATGGCTCCCCATTATTTTTATATAATCCATCCAATGGGTTAAACAGTTACGGCGATATTTTATGGGTCGGCAGCAAAGCGGGCGAAGATGCCAGCATGTATTGCCCCATCCAAAACGGCTTTTAGTCAGTTGTAGGGTGTGGCTTCAGCCCACCAACAATCACTTTGAATACACGAAAAAAAGACGCTATCAACTGATAACGTCTTTTTTATGCAATCAGAATATTGATGGGTCATACAACATTGATGGGTTAAACAACGCAACCCATACTACGAAGTGATCGCAGATAAACTCATCTTGGCCGCTTCGGCAATGTCGCTATCCGAATAATCCACCAAAACTTCGAGCGTCGAAGCGCTGCTTGGGTTTCCGATATCACCCAGTGCGCGAATGGCTTCGAGCCGCACCGGTTTTTCAGCATTTTTGGCCATGTTGGTCAGGGCAGATAAAGCTTCTTCATCGCCACGCAAGCCCAGCGTTTGAATCACCAAAATTTGCTTATCCCGCGGCAGGTTTTTCAGTTCATTGGCCAACACCCAAGAGATCTTGCTGCCCGGCATTTCTTGCGCGATGCGGGCAGATCCCTGTACCAAGGCATAGTCATTGGCATCTTTCAGCGCGTTCATCAATATGGGGATGCCTTCATTGCCGCGAATCAACACCGCTCCCCGCAACGCTGCCAAACGATCTTGATGGGGGGCCGAAAAATCCATCATCCGGTCATAGGCAAATTGGGCTTCGTCTTTATAGCCTTCCGCCTGCAAGCGTTCGGCACAACGCAGCATGCCCTCATGAATGTGTGGCTGAACAGCTTCTGGCGCATTGGGTTTGGCATTAATCAAGGTTGGGATCACATTGGCCGTGCCAATGCTGCCCAGCGCGCGGGCGGCGGCTTGGGCCACCTCTGTATCCTCACTGTTCAGCAGATTGGAAAGTGGTTTCACCGCCTGCGAATCCCGCCGCACTCCAATGCTGCCGATCACGCCCACCAAATGCCGCCCTTTCAGTTTTGACAACGCTTCCCGCAACGCTTTATCGACACTTGGGTGGGGCAAGGTTTCCATGGCATAACGCGCCATATGTGAGAGTTTGTCTTCTCCCAGCAAATCCGCCAGCGCCGGCACCGCCTTCTCAGAACCGGTGCGCGCCAGTTGCATGCAAGCATCGACTTTGTCTTTCAGCGATGCTTCTGATGATTTCAATGTATCGATCAATGTCTCTTCTTGCTCGTGGCTGGCCGCCACTGCGGCCCGAGCGAAATGATAATGAGTTTCAAACATGGTTTTATCTCCTTATGCGGTTTCTTCGTCCATTCAATGATCCAGATGACTTTGTATAACTCCATGTTGTTTATATTATCCCAACGTTGTTTATATTATCCACGGAGCACGCATGGCGCGTGAACGCAGACGGTTGGCTTCGTCGTCGTTGAGAAATACAGCATTAACTGGATCGTATTTCATATCCCGCTCAAGCCACATGCAGATGTTGGCGGCATGAACCGTCGTCATCGAACGATACATCACTTCTGGATCGGCCACCGCGGGCCGGCGCGATTTCACCGAGTCGAGGAAATTGCGCCAATGGTCCATTGGCCTCTGAGTGCGGGCCATATAATCGTTGACTAATTTATCATAATCATCGAGCCATGCCGGGTTGGATACATCCGGCTTGTCGTAGTTGTCTGCCGTAGCCACCCAGCCTTCATCGCCTTCGTAGCGCACGCCGCACGAACCTTTCCAGCCTTCCTTCTGCAGAATCATGTTGATGCCATTGGAAAATTTGGTCACCATTCCATCACCGGTTTCATTGGGGACATATTGGTATTCGATCGCGGAGGTATCGGTGGCGCCGATGGCAAACTGGCATTGGGCAAAAGTGTGCGCCCCCCATTCACCAATGCAGCTGGTGTGAAAATCATAATACCCACGCCAGCCGCCTTGCACGTATTTTTCGTTATAAGGCCGCCAGGGGCACAGGCCCAGCCATTGATCCCAATCCACTTCGTTGCTGGGCGGCAGTTCCTGTTCGGGTCTCCAATCATGGCTCATCTTGGCCGCATTCCAAGGTGCAATATGCGCACGCACCGTGTGCACTTCGCCCAGCCGTCCGGTCCGCAGCAGTTCATTGGCAAAAGTGAAATTGGCTTCACTCAGCCGCTGGGTTCCGGTTTGATACACCCGGCCATAGCGATTGGCGGTATCGACCACCGCCTGGCCTTCGGCAATGGTCATGCAGGAGGGTTTTTCAGAATAAACATCTTTTCCCGCGCGCATGGCCAAAATCGAACCCAAAGCGTGCCAGCGGTCACCGGTGGTCACCAACACCGCATCGATATCGGTGCGCACCGCCAAAAATTCACGAATGTCCGAATACAATTCGCAATCGTTGTTGCTGTAGCGGTTGTCAACAAACTCTTTGACTTTTTGGCGGCGCTCTTTTTGCGGGTCGCAGGTAGCCACAAAGTGAACATCGTCAAAGCGCAGCATTCTGCGCAAATCGTATCCCCCACGATTGCCAATGCCGATCCCCCCCAAAATAATTTTCTCGTTGGGTGGAACCGCGCCATTGCGCCCCAACACAGTCGAGGGGAGAAAGATGGGCGCGGCCAGCATCGATCCCGCTGCCGCTGTCGATTGGATGAATTGGCGGCGGTTTGGACTCTTGCTCTCATGTCCTCCATTGGACGGTTTTTGCTTGCTCATGTCATAGCCTCCCTATGATGATTCTCTAAAATACCTTTATCTTCGAAAATACAACTTATTCAACCACTTTCAGCGAGACCCAAAAAGGCGGCCGAAGATTGCCTAGAGCAATACTCTGAGCACCTGCTCCCCCATTCCTCCCCCAATGAAATGGGGGAGGTTAATAGGCAATATCATTAACTTTAGAGATTCTGCTGTGAGGAGGGCGAGGCTCCTGCCGAGCCGGATTCTCGTTCAAGCGGCTCATCAGGAGATTCGCCCTCCTTTGTGGCAACACCCGGCTCGGCGGGAGCCTCGCCCTCCCACTTAAGTTAATGACATTGGATGAGGAGGGGGTTAAATGAATCCCCCTTTACCTTCGCTTAATATTAAGAGACCAATTCTCACAATTCACATGAAAGAATTGAATCTGGTTCATTACCACTTTATCAAAAAATCCAACCAGAATTAACAGCAGTCAGATAAAACGCAACTATAACATCCACCCCTTGCGGTACTCGCGAACGACAAACTCATTGGCTTTCCCATTGTTTTTGAATTTTGCGTTTTCGCCATCCCACTCCAATTTCTCTCCATCTAATTTTGTCGCAATCACACCCAGCAACGCGATTTCAGTAAGAGGGCCGCCATAGGTGAAATTCGAATCCGCCGGTGTCCCTTCCTTACATGCCCGAATCCATTCTTGATGATGGCCGCCTTCAATTCGGGGAAGGTGTTCTTGGGTTCGTGAAAATCTCATGGCCCGTGAATCGGGGATCAGTTGAGCCCCGCCGCCACCGTGGGAGCCATGCACGATACAGCCCTTCTCACCAATTAAGATGGCGCCGGCCCTTTTGTTCCAATCGTCCAAATCCGCATCCCTCAATTGCGGGATATTAGCCTCTTTGCCATAAGTCCAAGTCACTTTTACCGCTGGCATCACGGTGCGCGCAGGGAATTGATATTCGATGGTGGATTGCAGTGGAAAGCGTTCCGGTGAATACGCTTTGCCGCCATTGTGAGCCACAATGCTTGTGGGCGCGCCGAGTTGAAGCGCCCAGAACGTGGGATCAAGAATATGGCACACCCAATCACCCAATACGCCAGTGCCAAAATCATCCCAATGGCGCCAGCTGCCGGGCAAATACGTTGGGTGATAGGGGCGTTCCATTGCAGGACCCAGCCAAAGGTCCCAATCCAATGTTTTAGGCACTTCGGGTGTCTCCTTCGGTGGCGGGGAGCCATCCCCATACGGCCGTTCAAACCAGGCATGCACTTCATGCACATGGCCGATCGCCCCCTGCCACACCCATTCGCAGATCCGGCGAATGTCATTGTACGAATGGCCTTGATTGCCCAATTGGGTTTGAACCTTGTTCTCTTTGGCCGCTTTCATAAGCGCTCGAACTTCGTTGATGTTATGGGCCAGCGGTTTTTCCACATACACGTGTTTGCCCCGCTGTATCGCATTCATCGCGGAAACGGCGTGGGTGTGATCGGGTGTGCTCACCACCACGGCATCAATATCGTTATGCTTATCGAGCATGACACGAAAGTCTTTGTATTTGGGGACATTTTCAAATTTGTTGTACGACTTGGCAGCCTGCTCGTCATCCACATCACAAAGCGCAACGATGTTTTCGCCATCAAGCCGGTTCAAGTTATGCCTGCCGCGGCCACCGGCGCCTATCGCAGCAATATTCAATTTCTCATTGGGCGATTCATTCTCTTCACGGCCCAAAACCCGTGAAGGCAAAATCATAAATCCACCTGAAATCACAGCTGTGGTTCTCATAAAATCACGGCGTGAAGGTGTATTTTTAAAATTTTCTTCCTGAGCCATTTTTCACTCCCTGAATTTTGCTGAAACATCCAAGTTATATTAATCAAAGAAAGTTTAAAAATATACGGTTAGCCTCCCAAAGAGACAAAAGCACATTTCCACAAACAATATTTTGTAACTAATCACTTATATGATGTGAATTCAAAAAAACTTAATAGCTTTTTTGCCCCCCTTATCAAGGGGGGAAAGCACCGCAGGTGCTGGGGGGATTCGGCTGTATGAGAAAAGCCAGATCCCCCCTACCCTCCTGAATAGGGGGGGTAA
>CAZEZQ010000057.1:0-820 GCA_964516245.1 uncultured bacterium
GGTCAATATGTACTGTTTCACCAGGAGGAACAATATCCGAAAAGATATCATCAAGTCGGTTTTGCAGTTGAGAGTAATATAGCTCACTAACCTGGTTGAGAATGCTGTAGGCATTCTCTCGGTCTTGAAAATGGAAATCAAAAATTAATTTTTTTATAACATTTTGTTGGGTAATCATGAGAGCACCGCGCTCATTTTTTCTATCAGTTCTGAATAAACGGGTTTATTAGAGGCCATCTCAATTGATGCATTTAAGGTTTGTTCCAGTTGTTGATCTGGATTGAGCTGGACCCGTATACTCTTGAATTCTTTCAAGCGGTCGGGCATCTTTTCGAATGTTGTAAACAAAAGACTGTCTGGTGATAAGTCATTTTCTTGCATATTCACCAAAGACATTAGTTCTCCCAATTGAATCAAAAATAAATCGTACACAAATTGACGCCTTTTCACGGAACCTGCGCCGGTAAATTGTTTTGCTTTTTCGAGGGTGGTTGTAAACAGTTCATCAAACTCTCTGGCTACCACTACGTTGTTTTCGCCACTGATGTATTTCTCTCTGGTTTCCGGCGATTGGAGGCCTTCTTTAAATGTAGTCAAGCTTTTGTTCGTATTCTCAATGATTGGTTCGTCTTGAGATTCGAATACATCCGAATACATTTCATCCGCCCGATATGCATTCAAGCGATTAATGTGATAGTCTGTACTTGCATCGACATCTCTTATGACAGTTGGATCGAATGTAACCGGAGTTACAACATCACCACCACCTCCGGGAATATCCGGTTCTGGTGTCACGGGATCGGTGCCGCCGCCAAATGAT
>CAZEZQ010000057.1:830-13194 GCA_964516245.1 uncultured bacterium
GGGTGACTGTATGTGTGGCCGTGCAATCACCAGAATGGATCGTGAGTGTGACTTTTATCGTTTGAGGTACATCCTTAAGGAAAAATTGCACCAGCGCTTCACGTCCGTCTCCATCATCAATACGTTCGAAAGCTGTATCTCCAAAGTCCCAAATATATTTGTCAGCATCAAATCTTGGGACAAACCGGTATTCTATCATTTCACCGAAATTTTGCCCTTCGATGGCATCGAATAATGCGCTGCAGGTTTTGAAAGAGATATCATCGCTGAATTGGGCAAGGCAGCCTTCTGCGGTGGTTGCGAATAAATTGACGTCATATTGAATCAATTCTTGATCTTGTTGCTCGCTAAAATTGTAGGTGTGCCTGATGGTAGGTTGTGTATTTTCTTCTTCTTTGCCGTCTCCAAATTGCCATCTATACCGTTTTGCATCGGTTGGTACGGCATTAAAAGTGATATGGGCCAAATTGTTGGCTGCATCGATTTTTTCAGTAGTATAGCGAAAACTGGTTTGTGGGTTGAATACCGTTGCCTCAAAACTCGCTGTCCGGTTTTCGTATTGATATGTTAATTTAACTTCCCGGCTTGGAGCGGATGCATCCACGAAAGGCACTTTTGAGGGGACAAAATAAAACTCATTGTCTCTTTGGAGAACATAGGCTGAATTCTCTTCTGCAAATGTTCCACCTGGTTGGGAAATATTAATTTTGAACTCGGTTGTAGAACCATCGGGAACGTTGCGGCAAAATGTATTCTTTTCCAGTGAGATTGTAATTTCTTCGCGAGCGGGCAGTTTGATGGTTTGTTCTGAGCTCGCAACACAAGTTCCTTTTATAATTTTCAATGCCGCAACAAAAGTTCTAGGTTCATCGGTCAAATGAAATTGCAAATGAGGGGTGATATCCGTCGAATCGTCCATTGTTTCAAATTCTTCGCCGCCAAAATCCCAATCATAGCGGTCGGCTTCAAATTTGGGGATAAAGCGGATCATCGATGAGATATCTGTATCTTCGCGTTCGATATTGAATTCTGCACTGCAGGTTTTCAACGTGATCTCTTTTTCTGTAGATGCCAAACATCCATTGGTTGTTTGTAGTTCTAAGCCGACATTATAAAAGATTTGTTCTAAATTCTCTTGTTGGGATATATCGTATACATGTGTAATCTTCGATTGGGTAACTTTTTCTTGTTTTCCATCACCAAAATCCCAAGCATAATATTTGGCTTGCTCTCCCAATGTAGAAAATACCACTTCGGCTTTCATCGATTCAGTATCGATAGACTGAATCGCATATTCAAAATCGGCTTGGGGATCAAACAATGTGGCCTTGAAGTTCGCTTGTTGGCCTTCAAACTCATACACAAAATGTAATGGAATATGGGGATAACCGGGATCGTTTGGATCCGCTTGTTTTGTCACTTGAGATGGGACAAAGTATATGCCGCCGTCTTTTTCCACAATTCCCAAATCATCATTCAGAAATCTACCGCCGGGATGTGAAATTTTAAATTGAAACTCTTTTGGAGCGTCTTCGGGAACCCTGCGGCAGAATTTATCTTTTTCTAAAAGTATTTGTATGGGTTCGAAAGCGGGAAGTATGATAGGCTGGTTAACAAATGCAGAACATCCGTGTTTTGCAATTTTCATATGTACAATGACAGAACGCTCGTTTTCTTGCAAAGGATAGGTATAAACAGGTTCGGCTTCGTCTGATGTCCCTTCTTCTTCTCCCAGATATACATCGCCAAAATACCACTTGTATGAATCGGCATTTTCTGGCAATCCTTTGAATTGAATGGTTAGTGTTGTGCCGTCGCTATTTACATCAGAAAACTTGTATTCAATCTTGGGTTGAAATTCAACAACCGTTGCTTCTAATGAAGAAGACCGGCCATCAAATTGATATTCGAATAGTTGCTTTCCTGGTGAAACATCCGGGTGGGAAGGCAGAAAAGTAAATTCACCCGTTTTCGGGTCTTTTTCGACTCCATTTCCAACTACTGTCCCCCCCAGGGGATTGATAATGAATTTGTAACGAGAACTGTCGGTTTGACAAAATTGGTCTTTTGGCAGTTGAAATAGGATGTGGGTATCGATGCAGAACGTGATCGGCGGGCAATCAGAGCAGCACATACATGGATAGGTAAAATCGGCCACAACTTTGCCGTCATCATCGTAGCATAAAATAAACGTTTCACAGCGATATGTCCCGGCCATGTGCTCGACGCCTGGATGCTTGGCAATATAATTTGAAAATAAAGTCAATTCTTGAATGGCTTCGAACCGTTTTTGATATGTCATGTGAAGTGATTTGTATGATTTAAGAAAACAAGATTGGATAAGCAGATCCAAGTGATTCAAAATCTCTTGTTCGTCTCCCGTGGGCTGATAATTGTCATTGGCTAAATTGTCAATAACTTTTTGTTTGTAGCTTTCTGCAGTTTTAATGGTTTCATTAAAGGAATGCTGGAACGTCTCCAATGTAAATTTATGGTATGAGTCAGGTGTGTGTTGTATTAAACGGTTTATGTTATCGAGTAATTCAATGGGCTTGATTGCGTCATTGATCACATAAACCGGGGTTCGAGCCAGGCTAAAGTCGGCATTGTTGATGATGTAATCATAAGTGAAATCGTAAATATGTGTTTTCTGTGAACTTACATAATTTTGATACAAGCGGCCAAATGCGTTATCAGCCAACTCCATCTTGGCAGTCGCGCGCATCTCGTTTTTCTCGCTTGGTTCTTCGCGAATAGAGTGTGAAAACGGCTCGGTGATGCGTATTTCGTTGGAAGGAGAAGCATGGCTGATTCGGGTTTCCGGAAACGCAGCCGACACATCCGAAAACATTGTTTTCGGCTCAATGGTTGAGAGAATCCCGCTTCTTCCAGTATAAGGCCGCAGGCGTACATCCAAATTCAAATTTTGGTCATCTTTGACTACGATGGGGATATTTTTTTCTTGCTTGCCTGCTGAATTGACTTTCAAGGTGTATCGGCCAGGTGCCATTTCTGCAGATCGAAATACGCCTTGATCGTTGGTCGTAAAGGTTTGGCCGGTTTCTTTGACTTGCACGAGAGCGTTTGATAGTTTGTTGCCCAATTGGTCAATAACTTTACCTGTAATGCCGGTTTCGGCTTCTGTATAATCGGGAGTGGTTTTATCAAAATTTAAACTTGAAAAAAATTCTATTTCTTTCTGAAGCAAACAAATGAGTTCGCTGCGAAGATTGGCATAGAGGGCCAGTAAATCTTGTATGTGGCATTCCATAAAATCTGAAGTGCCGTCTGAAATTTTGCCCAATTTCAAAGCCAATACTTGGATGGGTAAATTGTATTCACGAATGATCTTCGTAATTTCAGCCAAGGCGGTTTTGTAATGCTTGCAGAGATGGCCTTCGATACGGAAAAAAGCATATTCGTTTACAGTAAAACATAGTGGATCTCTGCTAAATTCGGGCCTATCGGCAGAATAATGAGCGCTTTCTTCAGGATAAAGATCGCTATGGTAAGACAAATTTAAATAGGTTTGACATTTGCGTTGCAGGTCGTAGTTCCAAAGCAGAGATAGTTCGTTGAAGAATTTTCGGGAATAGTAATAGGGGATCGACCTTTGGCTTAATGCAGTTTCTTTTTCTTTGCTGGGAGTGATTTTGATTGGAACGGCGGCATCTTTTGGCACCTGAAAGGATTTCATCATGAGAATAAGGCGTGAATACAACATTTTGACTTTTTTGAACAAGTCATGCTGGCGGTCTTGAATTGGTGAGTGAATAAACGGCTGGCGGTAAAGGGAAGGAATGCACTGTTTTTGCACCCGCGCTTCTCCCAGCATGAGATGTTTGGGGAACATAAACATTTCAGGACCGCACAGGGTGAACAGATCAAAGGCGGCATCGCGTAATTCATGATAGGCTAAATTCAAATCCAACAAATAATCATAATAATATTGTATCGACCAGGGATGAGAAGCATTGATCTGTTTGTAGGTTTCGATGATCCGCTGTATTTCATCTTGTGTTTGTTTCTGTTCGGGATGAAAGATAGGATCGAACAATTCAATGCATTGTTTTAATATGGAGAGAAATGTTTTCAATTCATTTTCGATGATTTTTTGGTAATATTCATACAAATCTTTGAACTGAATATTCTTGCCCAGATCTGTCAGGCCTTTCATCCGGCGAAATTTCATTAGTGGAAGCTCATATTTGATTTGACGGTTTATATGCCAATCGACTTGTGCCGTTGGCTTGAGGTTGCCTTGCAGCAAAATGTCAAGATCGGTTTGATTGATCAACAACTTTCGAACGCGGAATTCGATGTGTATGCCTTGCTCGTCACAATCAGAACCGGTGCAGGTGTGGAGATCTTTTTCAAAACATTCCAAAAACAATAATACAATTTTGTTCTTGACAAAGTTCAAATCCAACCGGGTGGCATTTTCTTCGAGTGTGGCTTCTTCTGATGTCAATAGTTCCCACAACACAATTGTATTGTCGCCGTTCAAACCATACCAATATTGAGTAGGATCAGGATAGACTCTCGAGTGGGTTAAGGCGGCTTCGTCACAATCGACAAGATACCCTTCTGATGTGATCCCACAGCCTTTGGATATGTGAATTGTGATTTGGCTGCCGGATAAGGTATTGCGGAGATCCAATCCGCATACGATGCCCATTCCAATCAGTTTTGTGCGGGTTAACAATTCTTGTGATTTGAGAAAACATACAAGTTGATTTAATTGATACGCCCGTAAAACCTGATTGTCTTCAAATTTGGGATAATAGTTACATGGTACCATTGTCTTGATCCTCTTTACTAGTTCCCAATACGGTTTGATTGAGCAAAACCGGATTGATATCGTTGCCTTCAATACAATCATGCAGTCTGGCTTCGGGATAAACACTGCGGAGTGAATTTAGCGCGTGAATCAGATTTTTTTTGGCCTCAAATAACTTATCATGATCCGGGCATGGTTCTGCCATTCGCTGCAGCCAAATTTCATAACATTCTTCAAACCGCTTCATCGAAGGTTGGTCTACCCAGCAAATTTTGACATGCACGTGTGCCGGCGCTTCCTGCCGAATCACCGATTCAAAAAACGTGCGAAAATCCATGTTTTGAAAGCGATTGAGCCATTGAGGGAGAACGGCGGTGACACGAAATGAGTAGGGATCGAGAAACCCTGAACAGGTTTGGCAATCTTCGGATGCGCAAACCGGAAGTAAACTACCTTCTTCCAGCATAGGATGGTTTTTTGCGCCAGGCCGCAGCAAAATATGCTCTAGAATATGAAACCCTTCACAATCAGAAAGGCTCGATAAAAATGTTATGATTTTTTGAATTTCCTGGTCCCGCTCTTCTTCTGTATCAAAATATTGTATTCTTCTAGCGATAAGATCGTTCTTATCATCCAGCAGATTAAAGTAGAATTTGCCATCATCAGATTGTTTTAATTGATAGTGATCTTGTTCGACAGCAAATTTCTTAACCAGTTTGATTGTTTTGTATAAATCATCTTTTTTTAGCGCGTTCTTCGTGCTGCTTAGCAATATATTGTTGTTATCATCCAACAAGCGGAAACGAAATTCATCAATTGGATCAGTGTCTTTTTCTTGATAAATTTCGAAATAAGAATCCATAGATTCATATAGTTTTTTGCGTTGATAGGAATTGATACCCAGCAATCGGCTTACGCGCTTTTGCAACCCACTTACATTCACACTGTCTTCATAAGAGTCATATTGTTTGTAGTCAAATGCCTTTCCCCGCTCACTGCTTATAGTGGGATAGTCGCGAAGAAACGCAAGTTTGTCTTCAATGAGTTCCAATGGAGCCTTGCGACGGTCGAGGTTATACATCAATAAAACATAATCGGTAAATTTCTCGCAGAAACGGGCGATCAAGTGGTCTAAAAACCGATTGCGCCGGTCTTCGTATGTGGTTTGATCTTCTAATCGTTCTTCGCGTTCATAGAGTGTTTTTAAATAATCACCCGGGCTTTGTCCTGTATTTTGCAGCCATTGATTCCAGTGGGCTTGAAATGTGTGTTCGTCGTTTAGTTTTACATCCGCGTCATTTAGATTTGTGACATATTCAACAAAATCTAAATACAAATTCTTGATACCAGGTACATCCGGTTCAAATAAATCCTTTATCTCATACAACGGCTGTGAGAAATATGTTTTTTGAATTTCTGGATTCAGGGAGAATAAATCTTTGACATGGGCGAGCTGCGAAAAATAATTGGCCAACAGCTGATCGTAGAGCAATAAATATGCTTTTAACTGTTTCGCCTGCGCTTTGCGTAGGAGGGTGGCGCTGTCAGGCAATCCTTCCGGTCCGATGCTGTAACACAGTGGATAATCGTTTTGGATCGAATAATACTGCTGAATATCCCGAAAACGCCCTTGGGGGATTGGAAAATCATAGCCGGCTATTCCCAATCGCTTGTGGCGTAGCAATGCTTCTTTTTCTAAAATGAACTGTTCTACTTCTTCAGAGTTTGGTGAAAAGGGGATTTTTTGTTTGTAAAAGGTCAATTTAGAACGGGATCGATTTAGTTGTGCCGCATGATCGGGTTCAAGAGGGAGGCACCACTTTTCTCCATTTGAATAAGGTATTCCATCCTGCAAGCGGTTGACCATGATCGTCTTGACCGCCACTACGCCATGGACATCCATTATAATTTGAATCAGGTCGGAGACATGCAGCTCCTTTTTGAAATTGGAGTTTTCCAGTTCCCAATCGTCAATAAACCCATGGTTCAAAATGGGCCCTTCAAATATTTCATCGGCAGTTTTCTCTCTGTCTAACAATTCTTCTATAGTGTAAAATTGAACTGGCGGGGATAAAAACAAGTCAAGTTGATAATATATTTCTGCCGCAACTTCTTCTACATCCGCATCCGATGCAATCTCAATATCGGCGCATACTACAATATCATCAATAATTACGGCTTGAAATTCATGAAAATCTTCACAAAGATTGCGGTGAGAATGCAGTGTTTGAGAAACCTGTTGCACAATGCTGCATCCACGTTCTAAAAATGAAAGATACTGATTCTTCAGATCATCATCTTGATTTAAATGGTTTAAAATTTTGTTGTCGATGTCATCAATTGTTATCGCCCGTTTTTGTACTTTGTATGAAACTTTATAAGTAAATTCTTCTTTAATATTCTCTTTGAATTCAACCTCCATTATACCGGTGTATAGTTTCAATGATTTATCATAAGAAAATGGCTTGAATTCAATGTGCTCTACATCTGCAAGATTGATGGTATATGTTGAATTGTCTATTTTATTTGTTATTTCTTTGCAGAGGCAGAATTGATCCCAAGTTGGCAAGCGCAATTCAACTTCAATGTCTTCATTTTCAATAAAAAACCTTCGAACAAATTGGTTTAGGCTATTCAGCTGTGGGTCATCTTCAAATTCAAGCAATACATTATATAGCCCACGAATGTGGATCGGCATATACTGTTTTGTGTTAAATAAAGTTAACCGGCTCGATTTGCAATTTACATACACTTGAGGTTCATATTTATCAACAATTTTTAACCATGCATTTTTGACGCCAGGGATATCGATGATCAATTTGCGGTAATCATTGCATGTGACTGGATTGCAGGTTAGTATTTTACGGGCTGTGAAAAATGGCTTGGATTGTGTGTCATCTTGCTGGGATACATTTTCTTGACTCTCTTCAGCGAGTATATCTTCGATGGGATAACTCGTCCGGTATCCCAAATCGGTTATGGCGTAACAGAGCATTTCTAATGTGGTGATCCCTGGATCATGGATATTGAAATCTGTCCAGAGCTGGGTCGCCATGCTCTCGATATGCTTATAGCCTTTTTCCCGTAGAAAATGATAATCTTCACTTTCAACTTTCGGAGCATTTTTTTCTATATATGTAGATGCCGTGTTCATGAACAGCTCTTCGCTTCTTTGATTGTATGGTTTTCACTTGAGACCACGATCGACCGGGCTGTGGTTGGTATGATTTCTTCTACATTCATCTTGTGGACTGAGTTTTGTATAAAATGATGCATTTGAAATTCAACAACATAATCCACATAGGGACGTTCTTCCACAAAATTTAATATGGACGACCGGTGAATTTTTCCACCAAAACTGATATCTTGCCCTTCAGAAAACGCCCAGGGCGATAAGTATTTCTGAATGTCTTGATTGAGCTGGCCCTCATAATATCCCCGGTCGTAGCCTTGATGAAATTTCACTCCAAATTCAACTTTGGCTTGTTCATACAAGGGATTGATGACTTGCAGGGTTTCAGAGGCAAATGGAGATATCAATTGTGTGAGAAACAGTTTGATTTCATTCAGAATTTTAATGCTTACCCGAGGTTCCAAAGGGTTCACTGCATTTTTGTTGTTCAAATCGGGAATCACAATAAGGGTCACAAACCCTGGAGCAAATTCTGACCGATTGATTTGTATGCCGTCATCTTTGTATAGATAGGTACTATGATTGATACACTTTGCTTTATAGACGGTAGAAAATTGCTCCAATACAATTCGCTCGTAATCCCAAATGGTGATCCCTCGATTTTTATGCCGCAGGCGTTCACTCACCCGCTGATAAAACGATGCGCTCCCCTCTTGTGGTTTTCCACCCAGAGAAGCATATTTTTGGTTGACTGATTTAATGGCAGCCTGCTTCACATGCAATTTGCTGATGGTTCCGGCGGGGACGGTCCGGTCCAATTGACTCAGATCGTTATTCTGATCGATAAACGTGGCCTGCGCCGCTTGGGCGGCGATATCGATCGTATCACAGATGGCCCCTGCATTTTCTGTAACACTGGCGCGAAGCCAATGATAACCAGAGGGCAGCACAGTATTGTTTGCAGTGGCATCTTTGGGAACATCAAATTGGATAATGCCTGAGGTGGTCAAACCATCTGTTGAATCGTAAACAATTTCTTTTGCGTCAAACGATTGCCATTCGTTTTCTTTGAGATACGACCAATCCACTGGTTGTTTGGGCAAATCCGGGTCGGCGCTGCCTTCGGCCATTTGAAACAATAAAGAAAGATTTTGTCTGGGCTGCAGCCCAGCGAGTCCAATATACAATTCACCTTCATTGTCAAACATCTGCCCGCTTCGCTCAATTTGAAATTGAGGGACAAGGGGAATGGCGCCGGATTCATCACCTTGTAATTCTTTATACCCGAAGGGATACAAATGATAAAACTTGCTTGCTATGGCGTTTGACGATTGACTAAAATCAAGAACCGATTCTGCTGCGTAATCCAATGTAAGAGATTCGATTTCTGGAGTATAAGGTTCGTTGGGAATTTGACCGGCTGGATCGGTGTCTGAGTTGCCATTCGCAGAGTTTGGATTGTGCGCAAACTGTATGATTCGTGTTGTGTAAACCTTTCGATAGCGGTCGTGGCCAAATGCGATAGAGGGTTGAGACAATTCAAGGCGTAAAAACCCATTCCTGCTATCAACATTGTACTCCATACTATCTTGTTCAATTTCAGCTCCTGGAATGATTGTCTCGTTTGCTTCTTGATTGTTCTCTGCACTTTGAAACCGGACTACATTGGTTGATTTGGCATCTTCTCTGTTAAATAAGGGGATTTCATTGCTTTGGCCGGGAGTCTCTTCCCATTTGCCATCGATCAGAATTTGTATATTTCCATTCAACTCATCCCATTCCCGATTCACTAACACATTGGACTTGCATAGGAACGAGTCATTTGAATAAAAATTTCCATTTTCATTTGATTCATCATCCGGTTTTAAATTCTCGTAGTAGGCCCCCAGATCAGAAGAAGGGACATTTTTCCAATGGAAATGTAGAGTTAAGCTTTTGATCTGCTTTTGAAATATTTCTTTGCTTCCCACATAAAATTTCGATCCAACTGTAGGTAAATTTCCAAACGGAAAATAGGGCTTGTTCACAGATAAGACGCCGGAATCATTTTGGATGATAATATTTTCGACTTCATCCACTTGAACTTGTATGACAATTTTTGAAATGAGTGTATTTTTTAGGATTTGATATCCATATTCAGTTTCTATGTCGTTAACAAATACTATCTTCAATACGGGATGGGCGGTGTCGAAATTCTCTTCATGAATTTCTGGATCGAGAGGGATAATGGGTGATTTGCCGGCATCCAATTCAAGATTTATGTTTAGATAGTCATTGTTTTGAGTGACTTCATTGGGCGTAACATCAATCCAACCTTCTTCTCCGGTTAACTGGGCTTTCAAAGCAGATTTTACATCATTGGTTTGAATGGTTTGTGCTTCATCCAAATGCAGCTGGATATCTATAACACGGGTTTTTTCGCCGAGCAAGAGGATCGGTGATGAAATAGCGAATCCTATGGTTGCATAACCCATACTCCAATTAGCAACATTGCGGTATTGGTTTCCCGAACTTGTTCGTTGATTTTCACCCAATGTGTTCCATTTGGGTTCATCTTCGGTAAACTCTTCTCCTTGTCCGTTCTTCGAATTGGCTTGTGGGGCGGCAAAAATGCGCTGGACTTCTTTTGCGGTGCCATTATTATTTTGATTGCTTTTTTTTCTCTCCAAAAACACGGTTTTCAGTTGGCTTACTTTGGTTTTGTTTACTACAATTTCCCGGTCGAGTTGATAAAGAATCTCTTTCCCGTTTTGATCATGGCCTGCTTTCAGTTTGGTTCCGGCTTCGATTTTGTGAGTATCAAACTGCTTCGCCAATTCAAACAACACATGAACCCGGTCTGGAACAGCCGGTTTTAGTTTTAATCGCAGAATATCTTTGTAATAGAAATCCAGATGTTTTTTTGTAATCCCATTCAATTGTTTTTGAGCCACTTTATACAACTGCAAAAAGGCAAGAAACAATGCCATGTGAGGTTCATGAGACGGCCAATTTTGTATGGTTTCTTCAAAAAAATGAGGTGTTTGATTGATAATTTGCCGCAAGGAATTGTAAAATAGATCGTATACGTCTGACACTTTGCGCAGTAAGGTATCTTTATCATCCTCTAAATTGCACTGCTCGTTTGTAACATTGTTGACGCAGTTTTCTATTTCATGAATATAATCGCTCCAGCGATTTGAACTCTCTGTTAAGCCAGAAAACCAGATGGATTCAAATGGATGCTTCTCCACATCTACAACGGAGCGCAAATCTTCAAGATTCACAACCGGATTGTAAGAAACATCGTCTGTTATAAATTTATGCTTTTTTGCATAATAAGAATAGATTAGTGTATGATAGAAAGAATCTCTTAGTTGAGATGTAATAATTCTGTGCAATTCGGTATGTAATTTTAACCCTTTTACAGAATTAACATACCAACCATTCACTTCATGAGCCATGGTATAAATCAAATCAAACAATAAGGCGAAGGCGCGCATCCATTCTTTGTCTTTTGGTTCGTGCGATGTGAATTGGTTTTGAAGCGCCACTCGTATGTCGAGGTATTCTTGCAAATCTTTTTTGGAGATGATAGCAACTGTTGTTGAAACATCATTTTCAAAAAAAGCCTGCCAATCTCCATTGGGCAAATCTTGCGTGTCGTAATATTGCAGCTGACGAGCGTATTGATAGGCGAAATATAACAAATCCGATGTAGACCGTTCGTCTACCAATACCGATTGTGGAGACAAAGCAGACAAAAAACGCTGTGCCTGGCTGACACCGTCCCGCACCAATGGATTTCGGATCGAGCAATCGAGCTTCATGGATGAATATCTACACCTTCATCTTTGTAAAATGGATACACAAAATTGTATCTGCTGTTCGTCGCTCGAATGATATAATCTAGGTCAACCTCGAGCAGGCCTTCATACGGTTTATCGGTCAAGGTTACATCAATCAACCGAATTCGAGGCTCAAAATACAAAATGGCGCTTTCGATCAGGTTTTTAATGTAAGCCTTTAACGAGGTATCGAGAGGTTCGAACAACATCTTGCGCAAATCACACCCGTATGTGGGCTGCATGATACGTTCACCAATACTTGTGCATAGCAAGATTTCTAAACTACTGCGAATATCTTCTTCGTCAGATATCATCTGAACCGAGCGGCTTGATTTATTGAAGGTTGGAGGAAACCCCCATCCTGTACCCAAATATGGATAGTCTTCACTCATGGTTTTATCTTTTTGTAATTGGCCAGGAATTGAAGTAATTCCCCTCCCAAGATTGGGAGGGGTTAGGGGAGGGTTGAATGGATACCATACATGAATCTTTTAACCCCCTCCTAACCTCCACACCACGGCGCGCAGGCCCCATTTCATTGGGGGAGGAATGAAAAGGCCATTCAAATTATTTTATGACGATCCGGCAAAAAGTAAAATCCAGCATTTTGATGTACCACATCTT
>CAZEZQ010000058.1:0-8253 GCA_964516245.1 uncultured bacterium
GTTTGAGGGGCATACGCGGGATCGGTGGTCACCACCCAAGCCCCCACTTGCACTTCCTGCACGCTGCCGTCATCAAACACCAACGCGGCATTGACGGGGCCGTCCGATACATCGTCGAACCATCCGTCGTTGTTTACGTCATGCGGCAATTTCACCGGGGTGCCATCGTCGTTAAATAACCATCCGTTGGCTTTGCCATATCCACCCAACACCAGCAAACGGCCGTGCTGATCCGTTTGCAGTTCCCCCAAGCTTTCGATCGGCCCTTCGGGATCATTGAGTTTTGAAAAATGATCGTTCGGGAACGACTTGGGGTAGCCGGAAATCTCTTCAATAGCCGTACCCGATTTCCAATACGAGGCCGGGGTGGATTTATCAAATTTGACACTCCCGCTTGCGCTCCCTTGAATCGCCCGCGGTCCCGCATCAATCACCAATTTGGTCAAACGGCCGGCATCGCTTGGATCGTTAGAAAATCCTGATCCGCTCCCCGAATTCCGCAATGGGGGGAGATTGCCGTCCTGGTAGGCGATGATCCCAGTATCGTCTGGCGATTGATAGTTGTTCGCTTTTTTGTTGGCCACATGCACGGTCCAAATGATGTCTTTCACTTTTTTCCCATCAACCTCACTCCCGATTTGAATCTCTGTGCCTTGCCCGTTGGGATAGCGTTCTTTTCCACTCTGGGTGTATTGAAAAATTTTGAATCGGGCGGCCTGGCGTTTTAATTTTCCCTTTGAATCCCGCACATCCTTGTTGGTGATCGTCTTTGACTCTGTCCCCGCTTTTATGGGTAGGCCGCCGCTGGTTTTCCCATTGTCTTGCTTTTGCAGCGCCGCCATGGTTTCCGGCGCGATATAATAGTCTTCACTATTTCCCACTCGGGAGATCCCGATAGCCGGGTGGATACGAAAGATGGTATTAGTCATGGTATTTCTCCATTGCATTCAAAGTATCTGTGTATGATTCAATGTGATTACTGGGTTTTCTTCTGCATGCTTTCAAAATAATGATTCACCAAGATATGGCTGACATTCATGTTCTTGCCGGGCAAAATGATTGCGCCCTGCACATCATTGGGATTGTTCTTCGCCGTCTCAGGAAAGTAGCGGTTCATGGTGTTGTGGCACGAGAAACAATTGTTTTGGTTGCTCACCTTTTGCGTAAAGGTTTCCATGTTGACGTTCGATAGTCTGCGCGAACCCGTAATCAGGTCTTGCAAATCAGAACGGGGCGCCAAACCATTGTTGGCGGCCAACCAGATTGCCCCAACCATTCGGTAATTCTTCCAAATCGAACCACTGTCCAATTGCTGCTGAACGCTCTCGTTTAATTGTTGAATGTTTTTCAAATTGGTGACATCGTCCGAATTGAGCGGAAATCCCACTCCTAACTCATATCGTGTGAACGCTTGCGTGATGGGAGAAAGAATTTGCTTTTCGGCATTGACCAGTTTGATCACTGGAGCATTGTTTACATTGCATTCCCCATACGGAGTACCTGCTTTGTAGAATGTCCAGTTTTTCCCGCTAATCACAGTGCTTTCAAAATATTCTTTCACAGCAGAATCGTTGTAATTGATGTTTTGTGAGAGCGATAACATCCCCTGCGAGAGTGTGGGGGCATTGTCTTCATGCTCAAATGTAGCCCAGATGAATTCCGGATGGTCTTTCACGACTCCGGCAATATGAAACCCTACTAGTGCGACGGTTACCTCATCTGTCTTGTCCGACACCACCAACTCACCATTTTGATTGGCGAGCAAATTGATGTTTGCTTTTCGCGTGTAGAACCCTGCTGCCGTTTCCCCCGGTTCGACAATCTTCCAAGAGGCTTTCAATTCCAAAGCGCTGATAGGAAAATTCTTTGTGGCCGGAGCATTCTTATACACACTGGGATCGTAATACTTGTTCTTCCGCACAAAGTCGTAAAATTCCTCATTGACATACATCGAGTAATACACCGCCCGCCCGTTTTGATCGACCAACAATCCCAGCGAACCCGCTTGCTTGATTTCACTGAATGACGGAATTTCGTCTATCTTTTTTGTTCGAGGGGATAGTTGCAAAACCTGGTTTGAGGTTCGATTGGAATATGGGCCGGGATCACTCGCATCAGGTTTAAACAAATCGGAAGGCCGGGCCATGTGTTCAAATCGCAATTGCCCGTCGTCCATTTTCTGGGTTAACCAGAGAAACATCTGATAAGACCACTGGTGAAATTTGCAGTTGCTGTCGAAATTGGCCTCGTCATTTGGCCGAGGTGTTTGGTTGTGGGGAAACCATTGCTTTGGCGCGCTGCAGTTTTCTTGCTGCGAAAACGCTTGGGGATTCGAGAATGTCAAAGATAAAATAAAAACAGCGAAAATGAGATTTTTGCCATTAAGATATCTCATTTAATTTCTCCTTCGTAAGTTAGGTTGCATTCGTTATTATCTAGTTCACTTAAATCGATGAATGATTTAACTTCCCTCCTATACCTTATAAAATTCATCATTTTTATCATAAAAATTCTTTTATTTAAAGCTATTTTTTGTAAAAATTGCATTATTTTAAATATTTTTTACACTAATTTATTAACGCGATAGCTATTGTCTGCTTTTTTTGGTTAATTTTATAATGATTAATGATACTTAATAATTTTTATTTAGATTCTATCGAACGAATTGCAAGGTTTTTATCTCTCAGATTTCCAAGTTAAATTAAATCAATGGGTAATGAGTTCATGAGGAGGGCGAGGTTGAAAATGCGCCGTGGCGTGCTCCCGCCGAGCCGGTTTCTTGTTCAAGTGGCTCATTCGCCGCGGCGAATGAGCCCTCCCAATGAATATTGATTTTAGAAAAATTCAAATATCTTTGTTTAGTATTTAATCTCATGATTCCTTTAATCTCTTGATTCCTTTGATTTTTTGAAAAAATTCACTAATCTCCCATAACCCTAACAAAAACACTATAGATTCTGCTAATCTAATAACTTATTTTTCACCAAACGTATCTATCATGTGATTTAAGTAAATTCGCTGAAAATATTGAAAGACAAAGAATGACTGCTGATAAATTAAATCATAAACCCATTCCGGCCATTTCATGGTGGCAGCCCGTCGTGTTTGCCGCGATGGCCGGTGGCATGGGCTGGGGAATTCGCGGGCAGTATGGCCACGAAACCGGCGCCATGATTGCCGGAGTTTTGGTCAGCTTGACTTTGGTTTATTTGCTTTGCCCCAAAGCCTCATTAAACAGCATGGCTCGTGCAGTCGCTTGGGGCACCGTCGCGATGGGCTTCGGCGGTTCTATGACCTACGGCCAAACCGTCGGCCTGACACACGACGCTCCCCTTGTAGGCCATTGGGAGGCTCTCCGCTGGGGCTTGCTCGGCCTTGCCATCAAAGGGGGAATTTGGATCGGCTTTGCAGGGACCTTTCTTGGCATGGGCCTGGGCGGCAAACGCTATCGTCCGCTCGAACTCTTGGTGCTGATGCTGGGTTTGGTGGCGGCCTACTTTGTCGGACTCTTTCTGCTCAACCAACCTTTTGATCCGGCCAACAAACAACTTCCATCAATCTACTTTTCTGATCATTGGTATTGGGAACCTGAGAAAACCGACATGAAACCCCGGCCCGAATGTTGGGGGGGATTGCTATTTGCTTTACTTACCTTACTCGTTTATACTCGCATTTGTCGAAGCGACCGGTTAGCCTTTCGCATGGGGTTATGGGGCATAATTGGAGGGGCACTCGGTTTCCCCACCGGACAAAGTTTGCAAGCCTATCACGCATGGAATCGGGAATGGTTTCAACAAGGCTTTTGGGCCACGCTCAGCCCCCACATCAATTGGTGGAACATGATGGAAACCACCTTTGGCGCCATCATGGGAGCCGCGCTTGGTTTGGGCCTTTGGATCAACCGCAAAAGTATTCAACCGGCTGAAGATTCCATGGGCCGTTTCATGCCAAAACATTTCGAATGGATTTTGCTCTTAATTCACATTCCCATGCTGGCTGCTGTCGAATTCGCGGCCTATCCCTATGTCGATATGTTTTATGATTTGGGTTTGATTATGGGCATTATCCCCATGGTGGCGATAGCAGGAAGCCGCTGGTGGCCGTATTTGATTACCTTTCCTCTTGTGTTGCTGCCGATTGCAGGCAAGACGGTTCGCCAGCTGGTTTATAACGAATCCGCCATTGAACCGGTATTGGGCTGGGCAGTGTATCTTGTGATCCCCCTCATTCTCGCGCTCTTAATGGCCATTTGGTTTCAACTGCAATCCCGCAATCCCCAGAATAATGGATACAACTTCACCCGTTGGGGACTATTGTTTAACGCGTGGATGTTCTTCCTGCTAAACTTCGCCTTCTTCCGCTTCCCCTGGCCTTGGGATGAATGGACCCGGCGCACCCCCAATGCAATCATATTTACAATATGCGTTCTCGGCCTAACCCTCGCCGTTCTCTTTTTGAGCCAACGGAGCAGAACAAGGGAGAGTCAGACGAAATTATGAAGTACTGCTTTCTTTCAATCTTAATGCTTTTATTGGTAACGCTTGCTTGGACAGTTGAGGACGAAACCAATGATACTTCTATCAACAACACCAACTTGATCACGAATGCCATAAAAATTGCCAACGCCTCGAAAAGCCAATGGCAAAGAAATCCGAATGATTGGCTCAATTTATTGTCAGATGTAAACCTTGATAATTGGCAAGAATACCCCTGGCCGCCGGGCACACCCATCACCGAAACCTTCGCAAACAAACCAAACCAGTGGTACCTCGATACTCAAACCGGCATACTCCATTGTTCCGCCAAGTATCATTCTCACTTGCTCACAAAAAAGGATTACAAGAATTTTGTTTTGCATGTGGAATTTCGCTATCGGAATACCGATAAATCTGGAAGCAACAGCGGGATCTTTGTCCGTATGCTTTCTGGTGAACATGTCATGCATCAAATTGAATTAGCTGACACCTCAGCAACTTTATTCGGTGGAAGCCTAAGCGATGGAGTTTTGAAACCCTTCAAGTCGTTGGTTCCCGGCCCGTCCGGTGCTTGGCAAGTTGGAAAAGTTCATACTCCCAGAGATTGGCAAAAACATGTCATCAAACGAATTTCCGTTGCCAATCCCTCACCCCCACAAGCATTAGGGCAAAGCCAACCGGTTATTCGTCACTCCAAAAGTAAATGGAACACGGTAGAAATTACCTGTGTTGGAAACCATATTATTGTATGGATGAACGGGGGCATCACAGCCTACACCGATCAGTGTAAAGTACCAGAAGGCGCAATCGGCCTTGAATCGGAAGGCTACCCCATCGATTTCCGCAACATAAAAATCAAACCGTATTAAGTAGAATTTTAATCTTGTAGGGTGGGCTTCAACCCACCAACAAAAACTTTGAAGCAGCCCAATACCCAAGCATTATCTCGATCAATCTTGTTTAATCGTCAAATACTCTTCATAAATCTTCTGAAAATATTCCTTCGATACACCCTCTGACTGAAACACAAAAATCCCAAACTTCAATTCAAATATTTCCTCTTGTTTCACAACCACCTTGCTCGCCTCATTTGATGTAAACGCCTTGCGCCCGAATGGATTCGCTGTTACCAACCCATAATCCCGCGCATGAAACCACGAATCCCGGAAATTCTCTGGAGAAGGCATGAGAATAACGCCTGCAGATTGATCTTTCGAAATGTCTGAATAATACGCGCACCAATCCGCTTGTTGGCCCCATACCCCATCTTCATTTTGGTTTCCATGGCTGTTCAAAATCGTTCCTCCATTCTCAACCATAAGGGGAGGCGCAACCCGAACCCCCAAACCCATTTCCTCCTGATCGCCAAAATAGAAATCATGTTGATCTGAAAAAAATTCAGATTTCCACATCATCAAAATACCCGTCTGTTTTGGAACGATTCGAATGCTGCATCGTTCTTCACAAATCACATCCCCTTCGGCGAGATAATGATTAAGAACCGTAAATTGGCCGCTTTGTTGGTTGGATTGCGGTGGAAGCAAAAATTTCACATGCTTCGTTTCGGCTTTGTTCCGCCAAAAATCATGCCCACTGATATCTCCAAACGCCATCCAAATCCCTGGATGATAGGTGGCATGATCGGTAGGATCCTCACCCTTCACCGGTGGATGATTGCGCGTAATTTGAAATCCTTTGGGTGAAAAAACCGTATGAAAATAGGGTCGCGGAATCTCTTCATCTTCAATCACATACACCGCAAACGGTTGATTATGGATGCTGATTTCCAATGAATGTTCCTGCAACGAAAATTGCACCTGAGCACTCAGCGGCAAGCTGATTAGTAAAATACAGAAGAAGCCCAAAAGTATACGATTCATAGACATCACCCTTCAAGGTTTGTATGTGTGATCAGAATATTTAAATCTAACCAAAGATGTTTGAAATATTATAAATATAGGGGCAGACCCCAGTGCCTGCCCCGGATGCTATCGCTGTTATCATTCCATATTATCCTGGCAATCCTTCCCATTCTGGCCATCATGGTTCAGACAAAATAATCAAAAATCCTTAAACGGCCTTCTCGGCTCCGCTTCTTCCATCCGTTTCATCCAACCGGCGAATTTTGATTTCATCTTCTTCAACACATCCGGCTTTTCTTCAGACAAATCATTCTGCTCCCCAATATCCTGGCTCAAATCAAACAAACCAGAACCATCCGGCGAGTCCACCCATTTCCATTTTCCGGCCCGCGCCGCTTTTTTGTCGCGGCGCTTCCAATACATTTCATTGCGCGGCGATTCTTCTTTCCCCTGCAAAACCGGCAGCATATCAAATCCATCCAGCACCACATCCGAAGGTGGATTCACACCCGCCGCATTGCACAACATGGGGAAAATTTCCATCGAGCTGAGAAATTCATCATTCACCTGGTTTTCAGCAACCTTGCCCGGCCATTTTACAATGAAGGGGACCCGTATCCCCCCTTCGAACACCTGGGACTTTTGGCCCCGTAATGGACCGTTGTTCGCCCGGCCAGAACCGCCGTTGTCCGACACGAAAATCACAATCGTGTTATCGGTTAATCCCAAATCATCAACACGCTTGAGAATCTCGCCAATCGCATCATCCATACACGTTATTGCGGCTTTGTGTTGGGTGCGCCTTCGCTCTCGTTCATCTACGGGTTCTGAATACATGTCCATATATTCTTGGGGCGCTTGCACAGGATTCGGTTGGTCCAAAACCGAAGCGCCATGCGGCGCGTTAAAAGGCACATAACAGAAAAAGGGCTTGTCTTGGTTTTCTTCAATAAACCGCAAGGCTTCGCGTTTGAACAAATAGGTCGCGTAGGTCCCCTGATCTTCTTTGGTGGGCTCGTTGTTGCGATACATCGAATGCACCCCGTATCGCTCGTGCGTATAGTAATCGATGCCCGTGTTCACAAACCCATAAAATTCATCAAATCCCCGCTGCAGCGGCAAAAACCGGTGCAATTGGCCCAAATCCCACTTGCCGAATATCCCACTGATATACCCTGCTTTTTTCAGCACCTTGGGCAGCAACACCTCACGCACATCCATCCCCAAAATCCGCTCCGGCGAAATGGCATACTCCTCAGGTGAATATTGATACCCATAATCCACCTTGTCATTGCGGAACATATCATACGTCCCATTGCGCTGTGGATACCTCCCGGTCAATAAACTCCCCCGCGAGGGCGTACACGCCGGCCATGATACATAAAAGCTGGTCAACCGAACTCCTTCTTTCGCCAGTTGGTCCAAATGGGGAGTAATAATTTCCTCATTCCCATAACTCCCCAGATCGTGATACCCCTGATCGTCTGACACAATTAGTACGATATTCGGCGGCCGCTTCTCATCAGACCCGGCTGACAAAGCAATAGAAGAACTAGCAACCCCCGCACCAGCTACCCGTAAAAAATTTCTCCGATCCATCATTTTTCTCCCCAAATTTGTAATGTTGTTTTTTCTCTATAACTAAGGGCTGATCGTTGCCCAGAACTTACTCCTCCCCCAAGTTGGGGGAGGCTGGGAGGGGGTTGTAGGCAATGATCATACTTAGATCAAACATTCTCAACCCCACCCTAACCCTCCCCAACTTGGGGAGGGAATTGGCAGTATCATCACAGAACATGTGGGGAAAGATCATCCCTATGGTGAGGGCGACTACTCACTCACCCACTTCCACCACCGCAATCTCATAATACCCATCCTCATCCAACAAGCCCCGCTCCAAACCAAGCAGCACCGGC
>CAZEZQ010000058.1:8263-13063 GCA_964516245.1 uncultured bacterium
ATCTTCAAAATATACTGACCCATTTGAATCGAATTGGGGATTTCAAATTCATATCGCTCAGCGTAGGTTTTTTGATTTGATTCAGGAACCCAAGTTTGATTTCCTGACGCAACGCTCACATCAATGGTTTCTGATCCATCCAAACGTAATTGAATTTGATATGGATGATACGCTGGCGCCACGCCTTTATTTTCCCACTGGACTTCAATGATATTCGTATTGCCTTTTTGCATCGTATCCGGAATTTGTACTGCATGAGGGAAATACCAATACCCACACAGGTTCAGCAATTCTTTTGTCAATTCTGGATTATCATTTAACCATTCATCCGCATAACCATGATACCCAATATACGTGGCATGCAGCCGCTGCAATGCGCCCCGAAGCATATCGGCTCCAGTCATCTTCTCGTTATACTCATTCAAATTCGAACCCGGTTTGCCCCGCCAATTCCCGTCTTCTTTCACCGCATGGTAATGCTGCAGCTCCAATACCGTCGGCTCAGAACGCCACACATCTTCAAAAAATTGCGGGCTGCGAACCGAGTCCATTTCCGGATAAGTTTTCACATACCAATCCACCAGAATACTGTCATCCCGATACCCAATCCCGTTTTGAACTATATACTGGTGCAATTTCTCCTGTTCTTCTTCATCTTCAACAACATAAACGAAATCATCGCTGACGATTATTTGAGTGGAATCAAAATGCTTCAGATGCAAATCAATATGTTTTTTTCGTGTCTCATATCCATACTCTTTCCGGCTGCCTGAATGCAGATGGCCCTCGCCCCAATCGCCGATGCTGCCAATGTCGATATATCGCATCCAAGGTTTGTCATCATACCGCTCCTCAAAGGCCGCAAGAAACTTGTCTAATTTCTCCAAAAATATGGGGTCATCAAACTCCGGCTCCCACGGCCCATCCTTGCCCACTTCTTTACCGCTGCGATAATAGCCCCCCTTGGCCCCCGCTTCCATCACCCACTTGGGAGTCGCATATTGCTGCTCAATGCGGTCAGTACTGGTTTCTTTGCAACTGATCCGAAACGAAATTTTCAAACCATGATCCATCCATTTGTTGATAATCCGATCGATTACTTCCCAGTCATAGTTGCCTTCCTGTGGCTCCAAATAGGCCCAACTCAAACGAATGTACAGATGATCCATGCCAGGAAACTCGAGCAGATCCTTATCATCCTTGATTTTGTATTTGTTGATATGGTTGTCCGGGTAATGGTGATACCACCCTTTATGCGGGTTCTCCAAGGGAATCTCTTCATCCCAATGAGGCCGCAAATCAATCTCTTCTGCCACAGCCGATATGCAAAGCATCGGTAATCCGATCAAAATTCCAATGTTATATTTTGAAAAAACACTCATGATGTTCATTGGTTCATTTCTCCATCTCAATTTTGATTCAGTATCCCCAACCGCCAGGGGATCTCACCATAATTCTTTCCTTCACGGTCATGATCCAGAACGCCTTGAAACAAAAATTTCATATCGTTCGTATCGATTTCAAGCTGTTCATCATACCCATTTCGAATCAATTCCCCATGGCTGATTGAATCTGACCAATGAGATTCGGTGAACTCAACATTCTTCATTGACGCAAACGTTTTCTCTTTGCTCGCCGCGAATGGAACCCACTCACCATCCAATTGTCGCGCCGTGTAGGCTTTGAAATACCTCCAGCCATGACCGTGTTGGGCTTCGATCAGAGCAATATATGTGTCTTGCCCTCGTATGGAATAAATATGAACAGCTTCAAAAATATCACCCTCCAAAGCCAATTCTGCGTCTGACCATCCGTGTGGAAAATCTTCAATGCTTGTCTCAGAACGCCACAATTTCCCATCCAGTGATGTAAAAAACAAAAACGCGTGGTCTTCGTCGCAGATCACCCAAAAATCCAACCAGGCCTTGGCGGCTTCTGGCTTCGTAATGCCCAAGGGAGTTAATGCCTCCCACGAATCCGGCTTGGCAATATCGCTTGTTGTTGTAAAGGCCGGTTGATATTCCGGCTCCCAATCGTCACGAGCGGCTTGACAAATCAAATACCATTTCTTTTGCGGTGAAAAATAAAACACCTGTGGAGCGCAATAATATCCATCATGCGCAGGCAAAACCGTACGCTTGGCTTGGTTGGCGTTTGTCCAATCCTCGATTGACAAATACACAACCGCATGGCTGCGATCTTGGCAGCGCACCGTGCAGAACAAATGCCATTTGCCCTCATATTGCACGATCGATGGATCTTTGATCGAGTAACATGAATCGCCTGGAAGATCATTGGGGAACACAACCGGTGCACCGGTTTTCCATTCAAATTCTTCTGGTAATGGTTGAGCGCTGGCGGCAACACCCATGATTAATAAAACTATGAGAATCTCAAAACTCCGGAAAGAACACATTTGATTCATGATAACTCCCATCTTTAAATTTTGATAAAAATCTTTCGTTTATACAACCAATAACACAAATACCACATCAATAACCATGCGATAATGCTGGTTATAATTTGCGCATTTAACGCTCCCGCCGTTTCAAAATCACGGCAACTCCCGGATCTGAATATTCTTAAACTCAATCGGCGATCCCTCCGATTCCAAACACAAATGGCCCGACGCTGGCTCGGCCCCATTGCCTCCCGAGACTTCTTCTCCATTCACCCACAAACGCACTTCGCCATTAATGCAGCGCACATAATAATGGTTCCACTGGCCGTGTCCCTGACTCAATTTTTTGCTGGGAAAACTTCGCGAGCCATTCGGCGAAAGGGGAGGGAATGGGTTCAGGTTTGAATTGCCCACCGCAAAGATATCGCCGTTGGTGCTAAACCAATCCCCCTTTTTCCCAGTCCGTTCTTCATACTGGCGCTGAAAATCATGATCCAGCATTTGCACTTCAATCCCGTTTTTTGGCAGCGAATCCGGTTTCATATCCTGTAGGGCCTTCATGGGCACCCATACGAATGTACCTGAATTGCCCCCCGGCTTTAAATGCCGCCATTGCACCAAATATTCAAAATTGGTATACACCTTCTTGGTTCGCATCACCCCAACCGGCTTGCCAGTGCAATACAAAATATCCTCTTTCCATTGCCAGGTGTCTTCATAGCAGTTCACATTGGCAAAATCCTCTTCCCCAAGCGTCACCCATCCCGGTTCCGTCCCATCAATGAATGCTTTTGGAGTTTTTTCATTGTCCTCTACTTGTGCAGCCGCCACTCCCGCAAAAGCAATGAATAAGATCACAACCGCAAGTAAGAATTTGAATGTTTGAGAATATTTCATCGAACTCTCCTTCATGCTTGTTTCGATTTTTCAATATATGTCCAACATGATATCAAAAAACAATAGGGTATGTCCAACTCAGAGAAGAGATTTGCGCAGGTGATTGGAAATAAAATCTGCGTCATTTTACCTTGTTCGTGAAGCAAATCATGATTGTAAACAAGAGGTTGCTCTTCAAGGAGGGCGAGGCTCCCGCCGAGCCGTGCTCTTGTTTAAGCAAATTTCTACAAACAAAATTATAGAATTTTGTCTTAAGTTAATGACATTGACTACGACCTGGGTGTCAATGGTTATGGCGCGCCGTGGCGGGTTAAAATAACCAACATTTTACATTTGGCGCCCATGCGCAGGTGAAGGATTGGTTAATCTTAGAATATGTCATAAGGTTGAATGACAGGTTGTGGTGCCTCAAAGTTTGTGTATTGATTTCATTCTACAAAAGGCGAAAATAAACCTACAATGGCGAAGTATGAAAAACTTATCGAGAAAAATACTTTCAGGAACTTCAGATGCGAATATCGCATTTGATGATCTGTACGAGTTGTTACGAAGGTTGGAATTCTGCGACGTGTACGGGGCAGCCACCACATCTTTCGTAAGAGCGATGTAGAAGAAAAGATCAATTTGCAGCACGATGGTACACAAGCAAAGCCGTATCAGGTTCGACAAGTGAGAACCACTATCGTAAAATACCGAATGGCGGAGAAGAAATAATGTTGAAATACGAAACGATTATTTATTGTAGTGAAGAAGATCAGGTATTTGTGGCAAAGGCGCCTGAGCTTCCAGGCTGTATGTCGCATGGTGAATCGTATGAGGTTGCGTTAAGCCAGAAATAATTCAAATAGGATTTTAGAGGAAAATTAATCGTTTAAGATCATGAGGAGAAAGCCATGAAATCGTATGTGTATCCACTCGTTGTTGAGCCGGATGATGATAAATGGTGTGC
This sequence comes from uncultured bacterium, assembly GCA_964516245.1. GTDB lineage: Bacteria > Hinthialibacterota > Hinthialibacteria > Hinthialibacterales > Hinthialibacteraceae > CAZEZQ01. The sequence continues at coordinate 12,511 of CAZEZQ010000058.1, forward strand.
CTATGTTCCTGCTCTCCTTGAGAAGGGGGCTTCCACATGGGGAGAGACCCGTGAAGAAGCGATCAAAAACATTCACGAGGTTCTTCAATTGGTTCTAGAGTCACTGGTTGAACATGGCGAACCCATACCCGCTCCGATGGCGGAATTTGATCAAGAAGTCGTATCTGCATCCGTATGAGCTTGGATTACTCCCGTCTGAAATCTGTAACGGCTCGTGAACTTGTCACTGCCCTCAAGCGTGACGGTTTTACTCTTGATAGACAATCGGGAAGCCACCAACACTATTATCATACTGATGGCCGGCACGTTACGGTTTCCTTCCATCATCCCGGAGCCACATTCCCTACCAAAACGTTAAAACACATGATCGAAGATCAAGCCAAATGGTCCGAAGAGGATTTGAAACGATTGAAACTGCTCTCTTAAAGATTTTACGCGTGGGTACCAAGGGTAAAATGTTGTTTTTTTACCCTTGAATAACACTTGATAATCTCGTGAACCCTAATGTCTAAAATTCCCCTCACCCCTACCCTCTCCCAAGGGGAGAGGGAGT
>CAZEZQ010000059.1:0-13030 GCA_964516245.1 uncultured bacterium
AGACAATCCCCGGTTTGTTGTTGATAAAGAGATTAGCGCAGTTCAATTCTCCCCAGATGGTGAGTTACTAGCAACAAGTGAAAAATCATTAGGTACCAAGCAACTTGGGTTTCAAGTGTGGAATATTACAACTGGTGAAGTCGTTCTCGAAAATCCATATTTAGGCGCTGAACAAATTATCTTTGCTGATAAGCATGATCTTGTTATAAGACAAGGTGGGAATCTGCAAATTTTCTCATTATCATCTGGTGAGTTGGTTTATGAAGATGACAATTCAATGGGAACACAATTATCACCTGATGACAATCAACTATGGTATATTACGGGTGGTGGTAAGAGTTTTCATGTCAAATTGGTTCATCTTGATTTAAGCAGCTTTGAAATTACATTCTCATCCCAACCCTTTGGGGCCCGAACTCGAGACTTTGATATCAATAACAATGGAAAATTGGTCTTGGCTCAAGAAGAAAACGCCACACGTTTGATCAATGTAGAAACTAACACAACCTTGCGTACTTTCTCAAAGAATGGAACAAACGCCTTTCAAAATGTTCGCTTCGCTCCTAATGGGAATAAGGTGGTTGGCGTGTTCGAAAACACCTTAAATTTCTGGGACATTTCAGACTTAACTTCCAGCATCCCCAACGCAGTGAATTTGGACAACTAAGCCACGAAATCCATTGATCATTTCAACCGGGAGGGAAGAAATTTTCCTCCCGGTTTTTGTTGATGGATCGCTGTGTTTATACTATATTCATAATATTGGCTAGCCGGATGGCGAAGACCAACACCGTTTGTCTACCTTTGCCGTTATCCTGGCCATCCTTTTCATCCTGGGTATCCTGGTTCAAAAGCTGTTGCCGTTTTTCGTGGCTTTCTTCATTTTCGCGTGGTGATGAATTGATTGTTTCAACCAATCCATCACCACCCCAAACTTCCCCCCGAAGCCAAGGTCGAGGTGCGCCTCCTGCTATTTTCGTGTGCTTTCGAGCTTGATTCCACCAAAACATAACAAATCGCAGGAAAGCCCCCTTTTGTGCATTTGGCTTTCATTAATATACCCCCGAATTGAATTCTTTGTTCTTTCACCAATATACCTTAAAATAGTGCAAGAAAATAATGAACAAATCAAAGGTATATTATGCGAGTAGAAAAAATCGTTGCGATGAATGAAAGCGCCGAGCGGCGGGCGATGGGGGTCAAAGAAATCCCCTTTGACCTGGCGACTGGGATGAAACCGCAGGGCGACCAACCCAAGGCCATCGATCAACTGACTCAAGGGCTCTTGGATCAGAAAAAATTTCAAACCTTGGTGGGGGTAACCGGCAGTGGCAAGACCTTCACTATGGCCAATGTGATTGCCAACATTAACCGCCCCACACTGGTGATCTCACACAACAAAGTGCTGGCGGCACAGCTCTATAGCGAGTTCAAAGAATTCTTTCCCAACAATGCCGTGGGGTATTTCGTCTCCTATTACGATTTTTACCAGCCCGAAGCCTATGTCCCCAGCAAAGATATCTATATCGAAAAAGAAGCCACCATCAACGATGAAATCGAGCGCCTGCGCCTCGAAGCAACCACCAATCTAATGGAGCGCCGCGATGTGATTATCGTGGCATCGGTTTCATGCATCTACGGCTTGGGTTCGCCTGAAGATTATAAAGAGATGACCTGCTCGATCGTGACCGGCGATAGCATCCCCCGGCAAAAACTCTTGCGCCGCCTGGTGGATCTGCAATACACCCGCAACGATATGGAATTCATGCGGGGGAACTTCCGCGTGCGGGGCGATGTGGTAGAAATTTTCCCCAGTTATGGCGATTATCCCTTCCGGGTAGAACTGTGGGGCGATGAGGTGGACCGGATTTTGGAGATTCACCCGGTGACGGGAGAAGTGCTGGGCGAGCATGGACAAATCACGGTATATCCTGCCCGGCATTACGTCACCGCTCCGGATCGGTTGCAGAGGGCTATCGGAACCATTCGCGAAGAACTGCAAGAGCGTCTTGAGGATCTGCGGCAAGAGAACAAACTGCTTGAAGCGCAGCGGCTGGAACAGCGCACCCTCTATGACCTGGAAATGCTGCAAACCACCGGCATCTGCCAGGGCATCGAAAATTACTCGCGCCATTTGGATGGCCGCCAGCCGGGCATGCCCCCCAATACATTGTTGAACTATTTCCCCGATGATTTCTTATTGATTGTGGATGAATCGCACATCATGCTGCCGCAAGTCAATGGGATGTATGGCGGAGACCAAAGCCGCAAAAAAACCCTGGTGGATTACGGCTTTCGCCTGCCCAGCGCAATGGATAACCGTCCGCTATCGTTCGATGAATTTTGGAAAACCATCGGCCAGACCATTTTCGTTTCGGCAACACCCGCAGAGTGGGAACTGAAGCAAAGCGAGCAGGTGGTAGAGCAAATCATTCGTCCAACGGGCTTGGTGGATCCGAAAATCACAGTACGTCCCGCGAGTGGCCAGGTGGATGATTTGATTGGCCGCATTCGAGAGCGCACCGAACGCAACGAACGCTGCCTGGTGACCACACTAACCAAGCGCATGGCCGAAGATTTGTCGAATTATCTTTTGGATATGAACATCAAGGTGCAATACATGCATCACCAAATTGATACAGTGGAGCGGGCAGAGATTATCGAAAGTTTGCGGCTTGGGGAGTTTGATGTGATCGTAGGGGTGAACCTGCTGCGCGAGGGGCTTGATTTGCCCGAAGTCTCGCTAGTGGCGATTATGGATACAGACAAGGAAGGCTTTTTGCGCGATGCCCGCTCATTGATCCAAACCTGCGGCCGGGCGGCGCGCAACGTGGCAGGCGAAGTGATTATGTATGCCGACAAAGAAACCAAATCCATGAAAAAAGCCATCGGTGAAATGGAACGCCGCCGCCAGTTGCAATTGGAATTCAATGAAAAACATGGGATCGTGCCGCAAACCATCCAAAAGAAAATTCGCAACATTTTGGAAGCGCGTTCGACGAAAAAACGTGAAAGCGAAGAACTGCTGTTTCAAATCTCCGAATCGGTAGATATGAAACAGATGAATAAGAAAGAAGCCATTTCAGAAATGAAAAAGAAAATGGTGGAAGCGGCGAAAAACCTCGAATTTGAGAAAGCGGCCGTGTATCGTGATAAAATTGCCGAAATGGAAAAAACGGGGATGGATGTCAGTGAGAGTTACGATCCATCGCCCACCAAAAAGAAAGCGCCGAAATCAAGAAAACGGAAGGCACGATGAAAAAATTATTGCTGATGTTGTTTGTGGTGGGAACCGTGTGTATCCCTTATTCTGGATGGGCTCAAATTACCGAAACTCCGTATGCCAGCGTGGAAGAACCGGTCAACCTAGATATCCCCGATGCGAATGAAGAAGGCCTCACCAGTGTGATTTCTGTACCAGGTTCCGCACCATTAAACGAAATAGAAGTAGCGCTAAGAATCGAACACCCAGCGGTGGAGCAACTTTTGATCACATTGATAGGACCCAATGGAACTGAAGTAACTTTACATAACCGTACGAGTGCCCAGGAAACGATATTCAACCCAATATATGAACGTACGAGAACATCAGCGGAACCTTTGTCACCATTCATCGGAAACGATGCGCAAGGAGATTGGACACTCAAGGTGGAGGATCAGGTTCAGGGATTCACCGGCACACTCATCGCTTGGGGGTTACGATTGTTGCCACCCGACTTGGCAAAAGAGCCGCTCGATCCGCTTCTCGTTCAAGCGGGAAGTTATACGGAAATACAGCGCTTTTTGACTGATGGCCCAGTGAGTGGAACCCATCAAGCCGATGTGAATGGTGATGGCTTGGCTGATTTGTTTTTACTTTCAAAAGGCCAGAATCAAGTTTTGATTCACCTTTCAAACGGGACAGGCTTTGATACACCCTCGCTGCCAGTGGATGTAGACAATCCACAAAAGATTGTAATTAGTGATTTAAATGGAGATTCCATCGCCGATATGGTTGTAGGTTCGCTAGTTTCAGCATTACCGCCAGCAACGGTATTAAAGGTGTTTTTAGGAAATGAAGCCGGAGCGCTCTCACCAGGTTTTACGGCTCAAGTTGGAACGAATTTGGATATGCTGGATGCGTTTGATTACAATGGGGATGAAATCCCCGATATTGTTGTCGGTGGTGTTCCCCATTGGTTGTCGGGTGTGGGAGACGGTTCGTTCAACCCACCACAAGAACTGATTCCCGGTTTGGGGCGGAAACTCTTGGCGACTGGCGATATAGACCAGAATGGCCTTAAAGATTTGTTGTTGACGATCTCTCGTGGTGGAACATCGCCGAATGCCGATCCCCATATTATTTTCAATCGGGGTGAACTGCAAGCCGATGAACAAGTAAAGTTTTCATTTGAAGAAAATATAACCAGCGGTGTTTTGCAAAGTGGTTTGGCGCGAATTGACGATCCTGATACAGACGAGTTTGTGCTATTGTCTAATACAGGTGAAGTAGACCCAACATTTTGGTTTACGCGGGTACGCAAGACCCTTACCGGCGGCCTATTTTCGCAATTGAAACGTCTTGCAGGCGATGCCATTTCAAGCCCGTATCGAACCTTCGATTTAAACGGAGATTTGCTCTCTGATTTTGTATACGCAGCCACTGCTGGCGTGCAGGTGTTTCAGAACACTTCTGACTCGTCCGGTGGAAATACAATAGAACTCTTCACGCACGATATGACCGAATTTGCTGAACCGGGGCACTATTTGGACAACGGCCTGCCCGCGATTGCGGTGGTGGATGCATTGGACAATGTAATATTGCTGCAAGCAGCGCAAGGCAGTGTGATCACACCCACTCCTTCACAAACGCCAACACCCACTCCCACGACGATAGTGTTCCCCACCATGACACCCACGCCCACGCCAACCGTTCCAATTGGGCCAAGCCCAACTCCCTCCCCTACCCTGGCGCCAGGCAGACCCGGTTCACCCGATATTAATGGCGATGGTGTGGTGGATCGGTTGGATTTGTTGATTTTGATTGAACATTGGGGGGAACAGATTGAGAATTGATACACCTCTATAGAGTTTCCGATTCCCCCCTTATCAAGGGGGGTAAGCACCGCAGGGGCTAGGGGGATTTGGCGGTATGAGAAAAGCCTGATCTCCCCTTAATAAGGGTGGAACTTCAAGATTCACATTTTATGGGTAAAGATTAGTTTATAAGGGGAGCAAAAAAACTGCATCCTTGGTTACAAGTTCATTAATTCTACAGGGAGGAAAATGATGCGAATTCTTATTATTCATTTCATTTTGTTTAGCATGCTATCCAATGTAAATTATGGTTTTGTTGATGAAAACCATGAACCAGTGAACCCAAACGCCCCACGCGGCAACACCGGCCCTCTCGAAGCCTATTTCCCCGGTTTGGAATATGTTGACATCTTGGCAGCCGATGTATACGGCAACGATTACAAGCAAAGCCATCATGAAGATATGTTAAAACTGGCACAGGGCAAGCCAATCGCCTTAGGCGAATGCGGCCAATTACCCACTCCAGAAATTTTAGAAAAGCAACCCATGTGGACCTGGTTCATGTGCTGGTCGGGATTTTTGTATAAGAAGAACGAGCCCGAAGCGGTAAAGGAGTTGTATGATGCGGAGCGGGTGTTGACTTTGGGGGACGTGGAGGGGAAATAGGTTAATTATAGATTCCAGCCCTGCCTTTTAAGGCTGGGCTGCTTACGTTAGTCCTGACAGACAAATAACTTTGATCAAAATTATTGAGCGCACTATTCATCAAGAGGAGAACAAAATGAAACTAAGTATTTTTTTGCTTTCGTTTACTCTATTCACTCAAATCACCTTCTCACAAAACATGAAAACTTGGTATGAATTCCACCCCACCAATACCCCCAAAGCGGGTGAAATCGGCTTGCAACATTGGTTGGAAAAGCCAGCAGGGAAGCATGGGAGGATATTGAGTGATGGAGACCGTCTCATGTATAACGGTGAACCCATCAAGTTGTGGGGATTGAATTTGACCTATAGCGCTTGCGCGCCAGATAAATCATTGGCGGAGAAACGGGCGGCGTTTTATGCCAAGTATGGGATCAACTCGGTGCGATTGCACAAGTACGCCGATGGAACAGGCTGGGCGGGGATTCAGTCGGAAGAGAGTTTTGTCGAGTTTGATCCAGATGAACTCGATGAAATGGATTACCAGGTGGCGCAGTTCAAAGAGCATGGTATTTATGTGAAATTGTCTTCCACATTTGGGGTGAAACTGGGCCCGGCAGATAAGCAGTATGTGCCCTATATGGATGAATTTGGTGAGATGCGGGGCAACCGGCTGCGCACCGGGCATGGCAGCATTTTTCTTTCCAAAGAACTACAAAATTTGCAGATTCGACAGATCATGAAAATGTTGAAGCATAAAAACCCTTACACCGGTATGCGCTATGCGGATGACCCAGCGGTGGCGATTGTGGAGATGTATAACGAAGATAGCGTATTGTTTTACACCACTATGGACAAGTTAGAGGAAGTGCCAACACTGCGAAAACGAGCGGCAATACGATTTAGCGGATGGTTGAAAGAAAAATACGGAAGCCAAGAAGCATTGGTAAAGGCATGGGGAAAAGAAGCACTGAACTCGTTTGAGGAAGAGGGATTCACTGGCGAACATCTGGACAAAGGCACAATCGTGCCTGCCGGGAACCCTTGGTATTACGACCCCGAACGATTGAATGGTTCGCAATCGTTTCGCAAGAAACGTTTGCTAGACACGATGCGTTTCTTGTACGAATTACAAAATGAGTTTTATCAGCGCTACGAAGAAGCCATTCGCCAGACAGGATATGAAGGAGAGATCATCGCATCCAACTGGCAGGCGGGCCGGATGTATAGCCATTATTACAACCTGCATTCGGATGCGCAGATTGGCATGATTGACCGGCATAACTATTTCGGTGGAGGAAACCGGGAAGGCAAAATCAACAATGCCTCGATGTTGAGCGTGCCCGGTTCGGCAACACTCAGTTCGGGCATGCAGCAGGTGGCCGGCCGGCCGTTTATGCTTTCCGAATGGATTCATGTGTTCCCCAACGAGTGGGGGGTGGAAGGCCCAGCGATTATCGGCGCTTATGCGATGGGGCTGCAGGGCTGGGATGTTTCATACATGTTCCAAAACCGCGATCAGGGCGGATTCAGTGACGAACTCGGTGGGCACCGCTGGGATGTAACCGCGCCACAGATATTGGGAGTGTTCCCTGCCGTATCTCGACAAGTGTTGCGGAGAGACGTGAAAGAAGCGGAGGTTACCGCCAAACGTTTTGTCCATATCCCCTCACTGATGGAGGGCAAGTTGGGATTTGAAGATGAAGTCACTCAACAGCATGATGTGAAAACCTTTAATAGCGATAAGGTCCCGGCACAGACACTGGCTGTGGCTCGGAGTGTGGTCGAGTTTACGGATAAGTTTCGGGATACCCCAAAATTCAATTTGTCGAAATACCACGAAGAAAACCGTTATACGTCTTCCACTGATCAATTGAAATGGGTTGCGGGAGATACAAAAACCGATGGGCGCATCTTGATTCAAACCAATGCCACTCAAGGTGTGGTGGGCTTTGCCCAAGGCAAAACCTGTGATTTAAGAGATGTAACCATCACCCCCAAGAGCCGCTATGCTGCAATATATGTAACAGCGCAAGGCCAGGAAGAAACAATTGCCTCGGCTGACAAATTGCTCATTGTGGCAATTGCACGGGCGCGTAATACCGGCATGAAGATCAACCAAGCGGGAGATAAACTACTTGAAAAAGGTGAAGGGCCGGTGCTGATGGAACCTGTAAAAGCAGAAATCACACTGAATAGAACTGAAAATGCAAATGTGTATCTGCTGGATCATGACGGGTTAAAAACCGTAAAGATGATACCAGTTGAAAATGGAGTAATTGAAATAAACGGGGCGAACGATCAAACACCTTATTATCTGATTGAGTTTTAATTTGTAGGAATCATGGTTTATTCTATATAATGAAAACGTGGGTTTATTTTTCTAAATCCATAATTTTATTCTTAATGGTGAAAACATATATGTCTCAAGTGAAATCTTATTTGGCATTACTTCTTTTTTTGTTCCTATTTGTGTCTCACAGTTTTTCAGAAAATGGAAACCTTCATAGTTTGGTATTTTTAAATCAACCTGAGACAGTGGTCGCCGGACCGGCGATTGAGCCTCCCATTCAAGTTGCCGTGCAGGATTCAGATGGAAATATTGTAACGAGCGCGCAGAATTTGATTAAAATTTCCATTCAGTCTGAAACTGAGGGGGTGGAGCTGCTTGGAACCACAAACGTTCAAGCCATGAATGGGATTGCCACATTTGAGGATGTGCGAGTCAATCAAGCGGGTGAAGAGTTTCGCCTGGTTGCTTATCAGCCGGTACAATTGCTGGGTCATTGGCAAGAAGAATCAAATTCAAATAAAAATGCCGGTTTGGATTTCGGTGCATTAGACGATGAAAAAGAAGACGAATCTTCGATTATATATACAGATGTATGGGGAGAAGGAAATTTAGCATTTATTGGGCGAACATCTGATGCGTCTGGTGTAGAAATCATTGATATCTCCAATCCAGAAACTCCCGTGCGAATTGCGCATTGGGAATCGGAAAGTGGGGGAAACAATATTTTGGATGTGAAAGTGCAAAATGGGATTGCCTATTTGGTAAGCGGAAATGGCGGTGGCGTGTTTGTTTTGGATGTTCGTGAACCGGGTAATCCTGTGTTGATTTCAGAGATTGATGAAAACAATAATAGTTTTAAGACACCACACAATTTATTTGTTTTGAACGATTATTTGTATATTTGCGATGGCCGCACCCGTGATGTAAAAGTGTTTGATGTGTCTGATCCAACCGTCCCGCAATTTGTATCCAATAGTTCCGCTGATAGTGGAGAGCCGGTGCATGATATTACAGCCCATGGTGACCGTTTATATTTTTCAACCATTGGATTTACTGGATATACAGAGATTTATGATATCTCAAATGTAGAATCCGGCATCCCTCTTTTGGGGTCTTTTGCATCGGGGAGAAGCACTCATTCAAATTGGCCGACAGAAGATGGGGATTATATCGCTGTGGCGCAGGAACGCAGTCAGGGAAAATTGCAAATATGGGATATTCGTGATTATGAGAATGTAGAGAAAGCGAGTGATGTTCAGTTTGTTACTTTTGAAGGCGATCCATATTCACCGCATAATCCATTGATTGATGGGGATACTTTGTATGTTGCCTGGTATGCTGCGGGATTGCAGGTGTTTGATATACAAAACCCCAGCAATCCACGTTTGATGGGTTTTTACGACACAAAACCGGGGTATCCTGACGAACGATTCATTGGCGCGTGGGGTGTGTATCCTTTTTTGGGCGAAGAACGGATATTGCTGAGCGATGTGGAAACGGGATTGTATATCTTTGACGCAAGTGAGTTAAATAGTGAAGTTGGAATCAGCCAGCCGTTTGATGTTTTGGAATCCACTGGAATGAAGGAGGATGAATGGTTAAGGATGGATACTCACGGCAGAAACTAAATCGAAAGCACGCTATATATTGTTTACAAATTCTGCTTCTTATTGCATCAGTTTTATATTTGCTGATGTTTCTTTTTGTGGCCTTCAACCGGATTGGGTATCCATACGAGTTGGAATGGATGGAAGGGGGGATGGTTGACCATGTCATTCGGGTGATGGAGGGCAGGCCCCTTTATACAGAACCTTCATTGGAGTTTATTCCATTTCTCTATACCCCTTTTTATTATTATCTTTCATCCTGTGTTAGCACAATCACCGGTGTTGGATTTATGCCGTTGCGATTGGTTTCTTTTGTTTCTACACTCATTTGCTTTTTGTTGATCTTTCATTTTGTTTACAGGGCAACAAATTCTTGGTTTTGTGGAATGTTAGCACTGGGAATGTTTGCCGCTTCGTTCTCTGTCAGCGGGTACTGGTTTGATTTGGCGCGGAATGATGCATTGTTTCTTGCCCTGGTGTTGGGAAGTTTATATTGTCTCTATATTTCGCATTCAACAATTGTGCTCATTCTCGCCGGTTTGTTAATGGGGTTGGCATTTTTCACAAAGCAAACGGCATTGTTCCCTGCTCTGGCTATGTGTATGTACTGTATTGTAGATTGCCAAGGCTGGCGTAAATTGTTTTTTCCAATAACTTTTGCTTTATGTGCTGGTGGAAGCGTTGTCATACTTCATATTGTGACTCAAGGGTGGTCAAGTTATTATGTTTTTGTATTGCCCCAAGAACATTTACTTCTCTATCATAAACTTTTGACATTTTTGTGGAATGACCTAATAGGCGTTTTTGCCTTGCCATTTTTTCTTACTCTGTATTGCACTTATCAAAAATATCACAATAAAAACAACCAACACGTTCTTTTTTTGATATTCAGTGTGGTTGGGATGTTAGTGGCTTCTGGAATTTCAAGAATGCACTTTGGCGGATATGACAATGTTTTAATGTATTCTTATGCCATGTTGAGTATTGGATTTGGTTTGGGGCTGCATGAAGTACTATCAAAAACATTCCTGAGAAATCGAATTCAGAAAGTTGGCAAAAATCACATAAAAGACTGCATTCATCAAACAGCATCTATATGGCTATTGGTATCCATGGCATGTTTGATTCAATTTATGATGTTGATATACAATCCTTTTTCCTGTATTCCACAGCCTACAGATCAGCAAGCTGGAGACCGGTTAATCAATCAAATGAAAAATACTAAGAACGACGTGTTTTTGCCCTATCATGGATACCTGCCGCGAATGGCGGGGAAACAGACGTATGCTCATTTTATGGCCATCATTGATATACTTCGTTGTGAAAATCAAGCTATGGCAGCCAAACTGATGGAGACCATTGATAATTCCATTCAAGAACAGAAATTTGAATTGATCATCATGGATGATACATGGCTGCGGCAAAAAATAAAGAAACACTACCAGATTCGAAAACCGATATTTACCGATCCCAAAGTTTTCTACCCAGTTACAGGTTTACGAGTCAGGCCTGAATTTTGTTATGTAGCCAAATAATATGTGGAATCAAATTTCGTTTCATGCGGCTCGGCAGGAGTACGCCACGGCGCATTGCCAACTCCGCCCTCCCAAATATGAACACAATTTACCCCCGGCTGGGGTGGCGGCCCCATTCGTGGCGGCGTGCCGGTTGATAATCGGGATTTTCAGTTGGCATATCGGCATTCACTGAGTTGCGCCATTGTTTTAATTTTGTATGCAACTCTTTGGCTAAATCAGGTTTCAACTTGGCCAGATTGGTTTGTTCGCCGATATCTTCTTCCAAATTGTAGAGTTCAAGATGATGGTCATCATAAAATTCGATTAGTTTGTATTTTCCTTGCCGAATAGCGCCTGCTGGGACCGAATGATGGTAATGGGGATAATGCCAATAGATGGCATCGCGTTCCAAATCGCCGGTTTGGTGAAGCAAGGGGGTTATGCTTTCCCCATCCAGCGTTTGGTCGGGTGCTTGCGTTCCAGCCAGTTCCAAAAATGTTGGATAAAAATCCACGCTGGTCACTGGAGTTGAGCAAACGCTGCCTGCTTCAATTTTGCCCGGCCAACGAACAATCATTGGTTCGCGAATTCCCCCTTCATACAATGTCCCTTTTTCATCACGTAATGGAGCGTTGGTGGAAACAATAGGACCTTCGCCGGTATATTTCTGACGCAGCCCCCCATTGTCTGAATAGAATACGACTACGGTGTTATCCTCGAGATTGAGTTCATCCAACTTTTTCATAAGCCGGCCTACGCTGCGGTCCACATGGGCCACCATGGCGCCATAAACAGGATTGTTCACGCCTGAATCAGGTATATCTTTGTTGGCGTAGTATTCGATTAAATCTTTGTCGGCTTGCAAGGGGATGTGTACCGCAAAGTGGGTGACAAAACAGCAGAAGGGTTGGTCTTGGTGTTCTTCCAGAAACATTTCACATTCATCTGTCAGATAATCGGCCTGATTCAAATCGGGTGAGACATCATCTTTGGGATCGGTGCGAAATCCGTAATGCGGGCCACCGGTGACGCGTTGAACATCAAAGCCTTGATTGACTGGATCGTATTTATCGCCCCAGCCCAAATGCCATTTGCCAAACAATCCGGTTTTGTAGCCCGCCGGTTTGAGGGCTTCGGCAATGGTGATGATATCCAGCGGTAAATATTGCGTGCGATTGATGGGAACTCGAAGGCGTTCGTATGGCCGCCAATGGCCAGTGATAAAATCGGTAATGCCCACACGAGCGGGATATTGGCCGGAGAAGATGCTGGCGCGTGTAGGGGAACAAACAGGACACGCGGCGTAGGCATCAGTGAACTTCATGCCTTCGCCGCAAAGTTTATCAATATTTGGGGTTTCGTGGAATTCATGTCCGTAGCAGGATGGATCGGGCCAACCCATGTCATCAGCGAGAATGAAGAGGAAGTTCGGTTTGGTGTTGGCTGATGAAGACTTTGTTGAGAGATTAAGAGTGCTCAGTGTTGAGAGTCCGATGCCAGCTGTTTTCATGAAATTTCGACGAGTTACATTCATTGTTTTCTCCCCTTTTTGCTGCCATTTTTCGTTTGTTGAAATTGGCCGTTATATGAAATGAATTCTTAAAAAACATGAACAGTCTTTTCATTCCTCCCTCAATGAATTGGGGGTGGTTAGGAGGCAATGTCATTAACTTAAGATCAAATTGGATATTGAATTGGGAGGGCGAATCTCCTGATGAGCCGCTTGAACGAGTATCCGGCTCGGCGGGAGCGTATCAAATATTTTTAATTGATCCTGGTGTATTGGCGAATCTCCTGATGAGCCGCTTGAACGAGAAACCCGGCTCGGCGGGAGCCTCGCCCTCCCGCTTAAGTGAATGACATTGGGTTGAGGGTTAATAAATTCGCTTATCGTATTCATTCAACCCTCCCCTATCCGCCGCGGCGGACTCCCAATCTTGGGAGGGGAATTA
>CAZEZQ010000060.1:0-1543 GCA_964516245.1 uncultured bacterium
GTTGAAGCGTTGCTGCAATTGGAAGAAGCCGCGGATGATCGGGGGTTATTGAACACAATTTTCCGGTCCGTGCATACCATCAAAGGCTCGAGCGGGATGTTACCCGTAAAGCCTCTTTCCCGTGTGACTCATTCTTTGGAAGATCTTTTGGATCGAGCCCGTGAAGGCCAATTGGTGGTCTCTTCTGATGTGGTCGATTTGTTTTTGGAATGCTTTGATCAACTGAGCGCATGGATGAACGATTTGGAAAATCATGGGAAATTGGCTCAAGAAGCGGAATGTGCCAGTGAACAGTTAAATGTGAAACTCAAAGAAATTCAGGCTTCCTCGCTTGCCTCCAATAGTGAAACATGGGGTGTGATTGAAACCGCATCTCATTCCAAAGATAAGTTTGCACTGCCGGGATTTCTGCAATCCATTCCAGAATCTGTCCGGATGCAACTCTATAAGGAAACATCTGGCGTTACTAGCCACCTCGTTAGGGTTACTTTTACTCCGGATGAGCAGTGCTTTTTTAATGGATTGGACCCACTCGAGTCACTGCGTCACATTGATGGCCTGTGTTGGCAAAGCATCGAACCGCGTGAACCGTTAGCTGATATCAAAGATTTTGATCCCTACCGCTGTGTCCTGCGATTCCAATTGGTGTTTACAAGCACGCTAGAAAGCATTCGACAGCAGTTCTCAGAATACGATATTTCATCCATAGAGATACAGGAATTGGATGTGAATGCATTGGTGTTTCCCATAGGCGAAAGTGGTTCTCCCGATTTGTTTGAAGAGTTTGTACAGGATGCGTGCAAATGCGTCTCGCTTAAAAATTGGAGTTCTTTGCATTCCTCCTCGTGGATTGCCCGGGAATTGAGCGGTGAGGAACTGCTTCAAAACTCTGCGCTGCGCTGGCTTTGTATGATCACAGAACAAAACTCACCGGAACCTCAAGTCGTGAAACGATTGATCGAAGCCGTGGCCGGCACGAAAATGCCTGAATTGCATGCCCGCAGTACTGGGAAAACAAACGCCAATGACAATGATGCAGGCAATTATAAACAATCCAACGATCCGAAAAATGACTCTTTTTTGAATCAGGCGGCGGAAGATATTCTTCATTCTCAAATGGAATTGTTGGATACGCCTTGTGAAGACAATCTGATCTTCTCCCGCATCGAGTCGGTTGACACCGTTTTGCAGAAGGTATTTGCCAAAATGGAATTCAACCAATTTTCGTCCAGGTTGAATCATGAAGTGGAGCGGGCGAAACAAGAGCACAGTGTGAAGCCGTTGCATGATCTGATTACGGAAGCCTGGGTGGACTGGAAATTCAACATGGCGGCTCAATCGGATTTGATGAATGCGGATAATGACGTAAGTCAAATCCATCGGCATACAAAAACGCAAAGTCGAGAACCGGTTTGGCAGGGCCGGGAAGATGATTTGGGAACTCAGAGATCCGGCATTAAAACGCTAAAGGTCGATCAGCAACGTGTGGATGAACTGATGGATTTGGTGGGCGAATTGGTTGTCGCCAAAAACAGCCTTCCAT
>CAZEZQ010000060.1:1553-12996 GCA_964516245.1 uncultured bacterium
TTTATGGCCAAACGCGCTGAAGAGGTCTATGGAGTAAAAGAAGTATCCCGCGACATTAAAAGCCAATATTCTGTGATCCACCGGATTTCCAATGAGTTGCAAAACACCATAATGCAAGTTCGCATGGTGCCCATTTCTCATGTTTTTGATCGCTTTCGTCGTCTGGTGCGTGATCTTGCCAGAAAACTTAATAAAAAGATTTATCTTGTGATTGAAGGCGAAGAGACCGAAGCCGACAAGAATATCATTGAAGATCTTGCCGACCCCCTTATTCATTTGGTCCGAAATAGTATTGATCATGGGATCGAATCTCCTGACGAACGCACAAAAGTGGGCAAAACACCGGAAGGCACTATTCGGTTAAGCGCTTCGCAGTGGGATGGGCAGATCTTTATCGAGATAAGCGACGACGGCAAAGGGCTCGATCAGGAAAAACTCAAAATCAAAGCCTTCGAAAAAGGGTTGCTAACAGAAGAGCAATTAAACAACCTAAGTGAAAAAGAAATTTTTCAGTTGATTTTCGCCCCCGGGTTTTCGACGGCAGACAACGTCTCTGATCTTTCGGGTCGTGGTGTAGGAATGGATGTCGTGCGAACCATGATATCTGACAAAGGTGGGTCAGTATCGGTCAACAGCACGGTTGGGCAGGGAACCAGTGTCAAACTGGCTCTGCCTTTATCCATGGCGGTATCCCATGTTTTGATAGTGGAAGCGGGGGGAGAAAGTTTTGGCATTCCAATCGCCAATGTGATCGAATCCGTCCGTATTCCAAAAGACCGAATACACAAACTCAAAAATCGCGAAACTACAGTATTACGAAACCGAGTGCTTCCCTTGGGCCGGCTAAAGTCAATGCTCGAACTGCCTTCCACGAATGGGGCTACCACCTCCGACGAAGAAGCGGTTCTAGTGGTAAACATCAATGGTGATGAATTTGGAATAATTGTCGACCGCTTCCATGAAGGAGTGGACATTATCGCCAAACCCCTGGAAGGATTCATGGCCTCATTTCAATTGTATTCATGCATGGCGTTACTCGGTGATGGAAGTGTGCTATTGGTTCTCAATTTGAAGGAGCTGGAAAAATGCCTGTAACTTATCAAGAAAACGCGGTGGTAGTAGAAGGGACCTGCTCGTTGGAAGACGTGGAGAAACTGTTGGAATGGTTTGAAGTCCATCCAAAAGGAACGTTGAATTTAAAACAATGCAAGCATTTTCATAGTGCAATTCTTCAAGTGTTCATGATAATTCGCCCAGAAATTACAGAACTTCCGGATGATCCCTATCTCCGCGATTGGGTGGTACCGGCAATGACAACGACAAACTGAGAGATGGACGATGCCGGTAGACTCACAGGTGATCGTCGCTGTAGGACGGGTGGCAGATAATGTTTGGGTGCCAAGAGTAAGATATTGTTTATAATAGCAGGGTGCCATGTGGCGCACGGCGGTACGCGCGCGAATGCCAAGGGGAGAATGTTGTGTATTCTACCCTTGAAAGCCAACTTGAGTAGTGGCAAGAAGTGAGACATGGCTATAAAAAAACAAATGGAAACTAATTTTTTAAGAAATAAACAGATGAAATGCAGCAAGAATATCACTTCGATTACAACAAAGCTCGCCCCAACCGTTTTTATTGAACAAATGGATGAAAAACGAGTGATTGTGGTGTTTGGGAGCTGGTGAATCCAATTTATATTAGCCAGCGATTATTAATATTAAATCATAGATTGCTTGATAATGTTTATAAATATTGTAAAAATTACAAATCAAATAAATTATATGTAGTGATTCCAATCTCATTATCCCTCCTATATCTGAACCTACTTACACATGTCGTATCCATTTAGCCGAATAAAAAAAATTTCCAGCCCCAACGGGGGCGCCATAATGATAGCCAGGGGCAATCGCCCCTGGAAAATAGAAACACAAAACCCCTAGCCCTGTAAATAAAAATGCTTTCAGATGGCTAAATGCTTACCACATGTCAACATATTTCCAAAAAAAAACATAGGCGCTTTTGCAATTTTATGTTATTGTAATAATAGTTCTGATGGGGTTGAAAAAGTTGTTTTGTTGTATCTAGACAAATTAGGATTAAAAAAATCGTATCTCAAGCCTCTCGTTTGATATAAAATGGAAACATCATGGCTGCGCATCAAGGTACTATTCTTTTGATTGACGACCATCCCGATCTGCACATTGGGATTTCATTGACTCTGGATGATCGTTATCCGTCTCCCAAGCATGCGGCGATCGGGAAGCTGAACAATCCCTGCAACAAAACCGGTTTGATCTCATGCTGATCGATTATCAACTGGCGGGCAGCCAAAAAGACGGCTTGCAGCTGGTGGAAGAATACCAAAAGCGATTCCCCCATATCCCAAGCATCCTCATCACGGCGTACCCAACCGAGGACTTGATTGAGGAATGCAAAAACAAAAAGATTCCGCTGATCCAAAAACCATTTGATGATCGATTCCCTGAAATGGTTGAAGAGTGCCTAGTCTGTTTTGGGGAGGGCGAAGTTCCTACTGAGCCGCATCCCCCCAATCCCTGGTGTCCGCAGGAAGAGCCCCAACTAGTTGATCAACTGTATCGTGACACCTATCACGATGCCTTGAGGTGGATGATCAGCAAAGTGAGGAAACAAGACGTTGCGGAAGAACTGGTACAAAAATCATTTTTGTACATTTGGAATAACCCAGATATTCGGTTTTCCACTCATCAGGAGTTTTTTAACTACTTGTATAAAACGATGGAAGATCGAAGGAACGATTGGGTGAAAATGCAAATAAGAGGTTCAATAGCGTTACAGAACATGAAAAAACTTGAGAGTGCAATTTTTACATCGGTTCTATTCGAACATTTGGAACACAATGAAAAGATCGAAGTTGTTATGAAAGCGATGGCTTTACTCAAAGAGCGGGAACAAGATGTTATACGATTGCGGTATTTAGAAGAGAAACCATTTCAGGATATTGCAGAAGAATTGGGCCTCTCGCTCGAAGCCGCCAAGAAAATTTCCCAACGGGCCATAAAAAAATTAAAAAAATTTGTCCCTTTCTGAGGTCTTCGTCGTTTAATGAGATACATTGTTGGATGGATCATGCTACGCATGAAAAATTCAAGGAAATTGGAAAACATCTTTATTCGAAAAGGATCAATCAAATGCTGGCAAACAACGCCATGCCCTTGATACTCGCAATGAAGCGAATTGTTGAAATATAATGTTATTAATTTCATTGGTTTTAATATGTTTTTTTGCTTTAGCATGGACATTGCTCGTTATTAAATTAAACAAACATTTTGGCAATGAATGTTTGAAAGGAGTGTAAAATGAAATTCAAGATTTTAGCATCAATCATATTTTGCGGGATGGCTGTTTACTCATGGTCTGATGACTTTCAAAATGATCTGAATAAGGCTAAAAAAATCTTCCAGAAACACCATAAAGGTGTAATATCAGTGACAGAAACTGCAAAGTTGTATCTTGATAAATATTATGATCCAAATTTAAGCCCTGATGCCAAACCAACGTATGTGAATAAAATATATTCGGAATTAAGCAGTGATGTAATTGATACTGAAAAGATTTTATCATTCTATCCCCACAAAACCCTAATTGATTTTCTTGATAACTCCATTGTTGAAGCCAATGGTTACTGGAAATGTCGGTATCTTTTATTAAAAATGTACGCGCACAGATTCTTATACAATCTGGAAAATTTGAAAGCCGCAAAAAATACCTTAAATAGAATTCTTGATCTTGAAGAAAATGACGTTGTAACCACCAGTGAAAATATAGATCCTAATATGAAAATAGGGGGAAAATTTAAATATTTAGATTTTCGCGATTTGAATCGGATTAAAAGTTTAGCGGTAAATAATTACATTCGCTTTTACACGAGTTACTATACAATGTTGGAAGAAAAAAACAATCCCTATATTTATATACGTACAATGGATAAATCTGCGGAAACAACTGAAAATCTGCATGATTTTAGGAAAAATTTAATTGATAAGCTGATTCAAGAAAATAAAGACAAACCGTATTTTATCGAAGAAGCAATGAAAATTTTGAAAAAATTTGGCACATGAGGAGGGTCATACCATGAAACGTAAAATTTGCGCTTTGACAATAGATTTGACTATAGTCATCGCCATAATTGGCTTAGTACCCATTTTGCACAATAATCTTAGCTTTGCAGCCTGTAATTATTATGAAGTTGGAGATCCGATTAGTGTTTTTTTCTCCTCTATTGATACGTTCGAGAGAAATATCGTTTCGGGGGAAGTGGCCGTATTTACGACTGTGAATTTTGAGGTTAAAAAAGGGCATGAATTACCGGGTCCTTTCTTTCATGCCGACATAGATGGATGGTGGCAAGCCAGCACATGCACCATAACAACAATTAGCGATGGTGTTGAATATAAAATTGAACTTGATGGCAATACTTATCAGGATTGGACAGATGACATATCAAGTAGTGAAGGCCACGTACTTACATGGTTTAATATTCTTGGTTTCGATACAGAAGGGAACCATACGGTGGATTTTATTGTTAATGATACAGAACCTCATTCTACACCTGGAACGACAAATGATTCTTCCAAGACTATTAGCTATTCTTTAACTGCTAGAGCGCCGAATCAGGATGATGTTGAATATCTTGGGAGAGTTGATCAAGTGTGGGATCGTTATAGAGATACAGTTACATATAATGGAACAAATCTTTCATTTGAAGGTCTTTATTTGCATGAAGAAGTTACCGTATCAGACGATCCGTGTGACGCTATAAATGAAGATAAAATGAGAACAGGTGGAACAACGTTGTCAGCGAATAATTCAGCGATAGATGAAGTAGGGGGTTATAGTGAAAATGTTGCCGGTTGTGATGCCACTGTAAAACAAACACTTTATCTCCGAGAATCTGAATCTGCGTCAGAAACTCAATTTCCTATTGTCACAAATACTATAAGGCTGCAATGGCATGATGATTCAGCAGAAAGTATTGAAACTGCTAAAGAAACTCCATCATCTTTCGCAAGTAGTCCAGGCTATGACATATTTTTTTAAAGAGGTGTTATTATGAAAAGATTTATATTTATTATAGGTATATTTTGTCTATTTTCGTATTCTTACGCTTCAATTGTTAATGATTTGTCAAAACCAATTCATGCTGAGAATTTAGAATTTGAAATTACAGATGGTTTATTAACAACGGTTGTTAAAAATTGGCGTATTGATGGGCTACCTATCAATATGGAAAGGCCTATATTGGTTGAAGGAAAAGATTACACCTATACAAAAAAAGGCCGTTATGTGTCATTAATGGGGAAAACTATCTCATACTACATAAATTCAAATTCTCGAAATGAGACGACTTTGTATGATTATTTAAACCATTATATCGATCAATTTGATCGTTATAGACTACTTATTGATAAAAATCAGTTAAGTGTCGTTCCAAAAGATGATAAAGCATTGACACAAACAATAATTTTCCCCTCTTTTGAATACCAAGACATTACACTAAATCAATTATTTGATAAATATGATCATTTGTATAATGAGCACGGATTATTTTATTCACAAAATTTGATATATATTGGTTTTGGTAAAACTCGCGATAACAAGTTAATGACAGAAGATATGCTTTTTGATATAAAATTTGAAGGCGGACCTTTACGTAAATTATTATTTAAGATTGTCACGGTATTAAACCGTGAGTATCCTGATTATTATTTTTATTGGAGTTTAGGAGGAAAAGGTGGTAAACCAAGTTTTCGTATGTCAAAAATTGAAAGGACAAAATATTTGAGGCTATTTAAGTAGGAAGAGATGAGTTTATATACACTTTATATTTTCAGAAATAATTATGTGATATTTCTAATTGCTTTTTCTTCATCATTCTTTCTACTGATATCACAATTTACAGGTTATGATATTTGGTGGCATATTCAACTTGGAGAAAATATAATTTCCAAGGGTACAGTATACCTGAAGGATACTATCAGCTATACAAATTACGGTAACTATTTTACTGTTCATTCATGGTTAAGTGACTGTATATTCTATCTAATTTTTCTTCTGGGCGGTGAATCTGGCCTTAAATATTTTCGGTTTGTAATTTTTATCATTTTTTATATTGTATCATGGTTTTTGTGTTATCATTTCTCGAAAAATTTTGAGCAATCCAGTTTGTTTTCTGTCATTGCTGTGTATTTGATTCATGATCATGTTGTTAGGCCTTATATTTTCCCTCCATTGATTTGCCTATTGCTGATAGCAACTCAAATCTTTTCTACGAGGTCCCGAAGAATCTTTTCAAGGATCATTCTTATCCTACTTTGGGCTAATCTCCATCCCAGTTTCCCATTGGCTGTGGTATTATCCATTTTTATGACGTTGGTATTTGATTATAATTGGAACAAACCTTTGTTGTTTGTTGAATCTGGAATTTATATAATAGCTGGATTGATTCAACCTTTTGGTTTTTATGGATATTTATATCCGTTTAAAGCTATGAAATATCCTACATATGACTGGTATAGTTTGTTTCATATGTATGAAATATATGGTATACCTACTGGTATTATAATAGTATATGGAATATTGATAATAGTTTATATTCAGCTTGCTTCAAGTGTTGTATCAAATTTTTCTATTCAGTATTTATTATTTATGTTATTTAATATAGTTATTGTGCTTATTTCGTTAAGCATTATGCGGTTTTTCTGGTTATTAATTATTCCCTTTACACTCTCTTTATTTATATTTCCTCGTCAATGTTATACAAATAAATATTGGATTCGTTACATGTCAATCTTTATCATTGTCACTTTAGCATGTGCTAAAATATATAACGATAAAAATACCATAAATGTTCCTTCGTCATTAATTACTTTTATTAATGAAGCCGATATTAATGCAAACGACTTTGTTTATTTACCATGGGCCGGAAAACTAAATTTTTGTACAAATGGTTCTATAAAAGTGTTCGCCGATACACGTATTGAACCATTTATTTATAATGAATTAAAAGAATATAATTTTGTCCTTTTAGAATCCCAGAACAGTAATAAAATTTTGCATTATACAGACTTAATAGTGGTGCCGAAAAAATTGCTGTTTAATCCAAATAGGATTTTTACTCACAATAAATGGATACCAATTTGGAAGTGTTCTAAAAGTTTTGTGTATGCTAGGAAAAACAATACATTACTCTTAAATAAAATTAAAGCGTATTATACTAATCACAATATACCTTTTGACGAGGAGACAGGAATAAATGTTGCTTCAATAATACAGTATAATCCAAACTGGTCAAAAAGCAATTTAAATTTAAATAATGTTGATCTTGAAACCTTACAGTATTTATTTGGTCAGTTAAATGATGTATCGTCTAAACAAGTAAAAAATGAAATGATGCAGGAAATTGGCTATTTGTTCTATAAACAAAAATTCTATAATGAATCGCTATTTTATTTGTCGTTTTCGGATAATTCGACTGACCTAAATATCGATGATAAATTGAGAATAGCAAAATGCTTATATTGTATTGGAAATATTGATTTATATAATAAATACATTAATAATTTAGAAAAACTGTATCCAGCAAACAGTGAGATTAAAAAATTCAATGCTCAAATAAATAAAATTAATGTCATCAGAAAATACTCACTTAAGGCTTTACAATAGACAAAATAAAAAACTGTTTAGCTCGGGTGCCAAGGGTATAATGTTGTTTATTCTACCCTTGAAAACCAACTTGTGCGGGTGGCATGAAGAGCGACATAAAGAGAATGGCATTACTATAAAAAAAAATGGAAATGAATCTCATAAGATTGAAGCAGATGACATGCTGGAAGAATATCACTTCGATTACAACAAAGCTCAACCCAATCGGTTTTGCCGGTCAAATGGATGAATAGCGGTTGGTTATGGTTTTGGGTCCTGGATGTCACGGAAGAGCTTTCTGATTCCGATTCAGTGAACAACGCTTTGTGGAAAATGATTGAAATGAAAAAGAAAAAAGGATCGTGAAAATTCTTGCAAATCAATGTGAAAATGTGCAGACAAAAATTGTAGAAATTATACAGCGAACCGAAGCGGTCAAAGTCATTTCCATTGAAGAAAATGGCAAAATCATCGCGAAACTCATCCCATCACAAACGGCAAATTAAACCTCTGGCCGTATTTGGCGCTATGGAAGGCGAAATCGAATTGGCAGAGAATTTTGATGATCCGCTGCCAAAAGAGATCGCGGAAGCAGACACTCGCGTGATTCACAACTTGTAGGTTTCTATTTTGAAAACCTTCTTGCAATACACCTCAATTATACATAAAATGTGTATAAAGATTAGAGAGGTTACTCATGGGAAAAACGAATGTTGTGCTTGATGACGAACTGATTGAGGAATGCAAGAAACTCACCGGCATTGAAACACGTCGCGAGTTGATTGATTACGCCCTGCATGAGGTGCGTCGCCGTGGCCGTCAAAAGCGCCTTTTGGAACTGAAAGGTTCTGTGCAGTGGGAAGGAGAGCTCGCTCGCTGGCGGGAAGGTCGTGATTAATGGTGCTTGTTGACACAACAGTCTGGATTGACTTTTTCATGGATTGGGATGAGCCGCACGTGACCACGCTTCAGGGACTAATCGAGAATGAAGAAGATATTTGTCTCTGTGGAATCATCTGAACAGAAGTGCTCCAAGGCATACGGTTTGATCGAGAGTATCGAAAAACAAAAGCATATTTCAAAGATCTTATTTATCTGCCTATGCATAAAACGGTTTTCATTCGTGCTGCGGATATTTATAGAAAACTTAGAAAAAGGGCATTACGGTCCGCAAGCCTGTGGATTGCATCATTGCTTCTGTTGCGATCCAGTATCATCTCCGACTACTGCATAACGACCGTGATTTCGAACAAATCACCAAGCATACGAAACTGAAAATCCTGGAAATAAAATGACCAATCGCGGGCATCGAGCAATATACATGAAATGTCGTGTGGCCGATGTAGTTTATATTTTCAAGGATAAAATCAACAACATTTTACCCTTGGCACCCACTCATACCTCCCTACCCCCTCCCGCCTCGGCGCGCAGGCCCAATCTTGGGAGGGGAATTTCGCTTACATGTTAACAATCCTCACCACCCTATCGCGCAGCCATCCTTGCGCGGCTCACTCCCTGCCATATAACGCAATGGTTCATCCTCGCGCCAGATGCATTGATACCCGCCGTAGCGGCCGTGGCCTACGCTTTCTACGATGTGGCCCATGTCGATGAGTTTGAAGATGGTTTTTTCGTCGAAGCCTTGCTCCAATTGTATGGAGCCGCCTTCTTCCATAGTGCCGCTCCAGGGTTGCGAACTGCCCAGGTGTTCGGCTCGCGGCTGCTCGCCCGCTTGTTGGGGAGTCATGCCGAAATCGATCATGTTCATCAACACCTGCGCATGGCCCTGCGGCTGAAAGTCGCCGCCCATGACGCCGAAGGCCGCTTGGGGGTCGCCGTCTTTGGTGAGGAAACCGGGGATGATGGTGTGGAAGGGGCGCTTGTGCGGTTCGAGGGTGTTGCGGTGGTTCGGGTCCAAACTAAAGGCGCGGCCCCGGTTTTGCAGGCAAAAGCCGAGATTGTCTGGCACCTCTTTGGAACCCCAACCCCAATAAATGCTTTGAATCAACGACACCATATTGCCTTCGCTGTCGGATGCGCACAAAAATGTGGTGTCGGATGAGCCATCCAATTTGCCCGGCTTCACATTGGTGCTGGCCCTTCTGGGGTCGATCAGCTTCACCCGCTTTTTGCCGTACTCTTTTGAGATCAGCCATTCCACCGGCACATCGGCCTTTTCCATATCGGCGTAATACACCGCCCGGTCTTCAAAGGCCAGTTTCTTGGCTTCCAAGAACAGATGAATCTGCTCCGCCGAGTTGGGTTCCATCGAACCGATATCGAAGTGCTCCAACATGTTCATAATCTGCAGCGCTGCGATGCCTTGTCCGTTTGGCGGCAGTTCCCACACGTTGTATCCGCGGTAGATGGTGGTTACCGGGTCCACCCAAGTGGCTTTGTGGTCTTCAAAATCGCGCATGCTGAAAAGGCCGCCGCGCTCTTCTGAAAACTTCACAATGCGCTCGGCAATTTCTCCCTCATAAAAGGCTTTCGCCCCATCCCGGGCAAGAATTCCGTAAAAGTGTCCCAATGCAGGGTTGGCAAAAATCTGCCCATAACGCGGCGCTTTGCCGTTCACCAAATAGGTTTGCGCCAGAGTCGAATCTCGCTCCTCACCCTCAATTCCATCCCAACCGGCCGCCATAATTTCTCCCACCATATACCCTTCATTGGCATAGTTCATGGCAGGTTCTATAACCTCGCTCCACTTTAATTTGCCGAACCGGCTATGCAGCGCATCCCACCCGCTGACACAGCCCGGCACCGACCAGGTATGCGGCCCAAGTATCGGCAACGAATCGGTATATCCATATTCTTTGGCCCGCTCGCGGTTCCAAGCATAAGGCGAGCGCCCACTCGCGTTTAAGCCATATAACTTCTTGTCTCTTGCGTTCCACACGATGGCGAACAAATCACCGCCCGGCCCGCACATGGCCGGTTCGGTCAGTGCCAGCATGGCATTCATGGCAATGGCAGAGTCAACGGCATTTCCACCTGAGCGCAGGATGTTCAATCCCACCGAACTCGCTATTGCCTGGCTTGATGTTGCGATACCGTTTCTCGCCACCACCGTTGAGCGGTTCTGGTTGCGGTTCTCCAATCTCGATGCATCGATATTTGCCGGTTTTCCCATGATTTTCGGCTTCAATTCCTGATGTTGCGCTGCATAGCCCTTAGCGGTGTTGGCAATCATCGGCGCCACGGCGCTGGTTTGTAAAAAAGTTCTTCGTTTCATAATATCCTCACCTGTTTTCAGCGTTTCTTTGTTAATTATCGTAACAAAATTTTGCAAAGAAACATAATGGAGAGGGCCATTTTTGCAAGAATCTTTTAAATTTCAAAAAAAATCGATTTTTTTGCTGACATTTTCAGAAATATTTACTAAAGTTGGTAAGTACTTAAACCATTCTTAATAAAATATGAATGGTTTACTAACTGAGTATTGCTGTGTAAAAAAATGAACATTGATATTAAAGAGATTTTTTTAGCATAGAGATAGATATTAATTGAAAAATTTGAGGTGAGCACCATGGTTTACCTGGATCGGTACACGGGTCCATGGACCGAAAACGAAGCGGCGCATTTGCTGCGCCGGGCTGGGTTTGGCGGAAAACCTGAAGAAATCACCCGGCTGGCTGGGATGGGAATGGAAGCGGCGGTTTCATCATTGGTTGATTATGACCAAATCGATCAACCTTTAGAAGAGCAAATTGCTTCTTTACGTGATTTGACGGGATGGCAAGAACTGAAGTATCCTGAA
>CAZEZQ010000061.1:0-12974 GCA_964516245.1 uncultured bacterium
GAACCTGCTGATCCGAAGTCAGCTGCTCTATCCAGTTGAGCTACCGGCGCTGAAGAACTTTATCTTGTGTGAACACTTCTTTGATACATGATTCTTCCCCATTTCCTCATGTGGTCAACCCCTTTGTTGGTCACCTTTGTTGGTCACCTTTGTTGGCCACTCCAATCACCGCTTTAATAGAACTAGAAACGAATTCCAACTCTCAAATAGAAATAAGGGTATGGTTATGAGTTATCGAACGTTATTTAGTTTTATCATATTCATTATTGTTGGATGGGGTTTGACAGCTCAGGCAGTCGAACCTCCACAAACGGTGAAGGCTATATATGGCTTTTCCTCCAATCAGGCTCCATTTGATGCGATTCCAAAAGCTCGGTTGGCTGAGTGGCTGAAAGATCATGGCATCAACGCTGTGTTTGCTTCTCCCAGCGAAGATGAAGCGGTTCTTCGTTTGCTGCGCGAAGAAGAAATCCCGGTTTACGAAGAAATCACCATTTTCGCCAGCCGGACACTCTATCGTGAACATCCTGAATGGCGGCCTATTGGCATGAATGGCGAAGCGCTTGAACCGGATGGCTGGTATCATGGTTTGTCTCCCAATAAGCCTGAATTACGCCAAAAGCGTCTCGATGATTTCCGCAAGCGCTTGCAGAATCCCGAGCTCGATGGCATTTGGCTCGATTTCATCCGCTATCCCGTACGCTGGGAAGGGAAGAACCCGTTGATAGAGCAATCTGATTTCAGCGACATTGCGTTAGAACAATTTGAAGAATTTGCCGGAGTCGATTTGCCCATGCAGTTTGAACGTTCAAAAATCGCTGAACGTATCGTCGAACATTACCCCAAAGAATGGCAAGAGTTTAAAATTCATACCATCACCAGCTGGGTACAAGAAGCCAAACAGATTCGCGATGAGCTGCGTCCGGATGTAAAATTGGGCTTATTCGGCGTGCCCTGGTTGGAAGAAGATTATGACAACGCCATAAAACGAATCGTGGCTCAAGATTTCACTCGATTGGCCAATTATGTGGATATTTTCTCCCCAATGGTGTATCACAAGTTGACCCATCATAATGTAGAGTGGATTGCCCGGGTGACCAATGCGTTTCAATCCCAAACGCAAAAACCGGTTTGGCCGATTGTGCAGGCGGTGAGTGAACCAACCCATTTGAGTTCTGAAGAATTTCGCCGAAGTTTAAAGATAGGCCTCAAATCTTCAAAAGCGGGCGTGATTGTGTTTACTGCCAAGCATGTGGAAAATGAAAATCGCTGGGATGATATCAAACAAGTATTTACTACAGAAATGATTTCGAACGATTGAACATGAATAATAAAACTGACTGGGCGTTTCGGTTTTTTAACAATCCCGACTATTTGGATATGTACCACGATATGACCAGTCCCCAACGCACTCAATTGGAACTCAACTTCTGTGAACGTGTACTGGGTTGGGAGAACGGTCAGAGAATATTGGATGCACCGTGTGGAGCAGGACGGCATAGCAATTTGTTGGGCCGTTATGGCTTTTCAGTAACTGGGCTGGATTTTTCATCCTTTTTACTAGGTTTGGCAGAAGAAGACAAAAAGCAAGCCAATTTCCCCAACGAAAAACCATCATACGTACGGGGCTTGTTGCAGCAACTTCCATTTGAAGAAAACTCATTTGAACATGTCGTTTGCCTGTTCAGTAGTTTTGGGTATGGAGAAACCGAAGACGATAATTTGCATGTTATGCAAGAATATTCCCGGGTGCTGAAACCGGGGGGAAAAGTACTAATCGATGTGATGAACAGGCATTTTGTCGTTCCCCGTTTGAACAAAGTTTATGATTCCATTCATAAAGATTTGAGGGTGCGCGAAGAACGTACACTTACAAACAATGGCCGTAGGCTGCACAACATCATCAAGGTTCGTGACAAAAAAGGCAATCAAAGGCAATACCTATACAATCCTTGGTTGTATAATGGATGGGAACTGGCCTATATGGCCAACCAAGCGGGCATGAAGGTGGTTCGCGTGTATGGTGATTTTTGGGGCAACGATTATGAAGAAGACGGTGAACGCGCTATGCTTGTCGCCGCTAAGGAGGAAAGTCCATCAACACAACGGGATTAAATGAATTTGCAAGCAAGAAAATTTTGGAAGATTCAAAGCATCCCTTCGCATTTTTTTCCGGATCCGGTTGGGCCCCGAAGGGAAAAATGGTTGTTGCCCCACAATTTGATAAAATCATCCAAACTCACCAAATCTCAGAAATACATTCCTGCTTGAAACAAATCGAAGATTATGCCCAAAACCATTATTGGGCCTTTGGATATATATCTTATGAAGCGGCGGGAGCATTTGGCCTGCCCACAAAAACTCCTGCAAGTGAAATGCCGTTGCTATGGTTTGGGTTGTGCAAGAATGAAAATGTACAGATTCAAAATACTGAAGTCGAAGGCGAAATACCGCGTATAAATGGTCTTCAATTTCAAACTTCTCAAGATCAATTTAACAAAAACATCGCTTCCATCCGTGAACACATTGCGCGCGGCGATACCTATCAGGTGAACTACACTCTCCGGGCCAATGTATTGTGCCAATCGTTGCCCATGTTGCTGTTTCACCATTTAATAGGATCGCAGCCAGTCCCCTATGCCGCATTGTTGCAAACTGAATCAGGCTCTGTAATCTCTCTTTCTCCTGAATTGTTTTTGCAGCGGCAGGGAACCGGAATCTATACCCGGCCTATGAAAGGCACCATCGCCCGCGGCCGCTGGCTTGAAGAAGACCGCCATCAAGTGGAGAGATTGCGAAACAGCCGCAAAGATCAGGCAGAAAATGTGATGATCACCGATATGGCGCGTAACGATTTGGGCCGCATTTGCCGTTATGGAACGGTTGAAACCACCCGTCTGTTTTTTGTGGAGCGTTATCAAACCCTCTTTCAATTCACCAGCACAGTCTATGGCGAATTGAAAAGCGCTATCACCCTTCCGCAAATTTTCCAAGCCGCCTTTCCAGCGGCCTCCATCACCGGCGCTCCCAAACACCGCACCATGGAAATCATTCGCGATCATGAAGACTCTCCCCGCGAAGTGTATTGCGGAAGCATTGGAATGATTCAACCCGGTGGCGATTTCGTGTTTAACGTAGCCATTCGAACGTTGTGGGGCAGTTCAGGGCACTACAAATTAGGGCTGGGAGGGGGAATCGTATGGGATTCCAAAGCCGAAAATGAATATGAAGAAGTCAAAACCAAATCCAACTTTTTGTTTACAACCAGTAAGAATTTTACCATTTTTGAAACCATGCTTTTGAACGAACAGCGGGAATATCTCTGGTTGAATGAGCACCTCAAACGAATGCAGAACAGTGCCGAATATTGGGATTTCTCATTCAATCGATCCGAAGCAATGGGCTATTTAGAACAATATAAAAATGAAATAGAGACAATTCCAAAAGCTGTTAAAATTGAATTGGAATCGAATGGCTATTTTCACTTATCCCATCGAGATGTCACCCAAATCCCCAACGTAGTAAATGTTTGTATTTCAGAAAGACGAACCCATTCAAAAGATCCACTCATCTTTCACAAAATAAGTCAGCGGGACCTATATAACAATGAATTAAAATGGGCGCGGCAGCAAGGCTATTTCGAAGTTTTGTTTTGCAACGAACAAGGCAATGTAACCGAAGGCAGCATTACCAATGTCTTTTACCGCATAGGTGAGCAATGGTATACACCCCCAATTGTGGATGGACTTTTAGCAGGTGTATGGAGAATGCATGAAATCAAAAAACGTCATGCCATAGAAAAATCCATACAATTTTATGATATACTTGAAGCCGATGAGGTTCGAATCGGCAATTCAGTTCTGAAAGGTATTGTTGTTGATAAACTTATTCACTTGGGAGGAAACAAAGATGGGGCAAGTACAAACCACTGTAGAAATTAATGCGGATGCAGAAACAGTATATCACTATCTGCGGCATCGATATGTCAGTTCGAAATTCAAGAATGTCTTTTATGAAAATATAGGGTATGTTCCCAATATAGCCTGTGTGCAAGAAAAGGAAAAGGAAAATGAACGATTAAAATGTCTTTTTTTGGGTCGGTGGCCGGGATAGCTTGTTTAAGTTTGAAACCGGAGGCTGGTCGTTTGGTTATGATTTGAAACAAATATCTGTTGGCAACACTAAAATTACAATCTGGTATCAATGGGGAGTATGGATGACAATTGGTTCGATGAATATGATCAAACATCAAGCAGTGAATGAAATGGCAGAAACTGTAATGGCTTTAGAAGCCTTGGCATTGCCTACCCCAAAAAAGCATACACAAAAAATGGTTGTATAATTGACAAACCGGCAAAAAGTCCGATCTAGAAAACGGCCACACAATATATAGTAATGCAGGCATCTAAAATGCACTATATGATGATGCAGGCGAGGACGCCCACCAAGGCGCGTCTATGACCTGCGCTCCAAAAAAGACTTTTTGCCGAATTGTCATAATTATCAGTGATACTTGTTTTATTGTTATTTATGTCCTTTAAGTCCTTATTGTCCTTTAACCCATGCACACAAATGGGTGAGCCAAAAGCCCACCCAATCACTATAAAATTAACATTTATACAATTCTTACCGCAATAAATCCAAGAATAACACACTTCGCAGATCATTAATCTGTGATTGTACGCCAAGATTGCTTTGCAATAGCAATTGATCGCGTATCAGTTCGCTGCTTTGCCGTGCGAAATCGGTATCCTGAATACGCGATTGAGAAGCCAGTAAATTTTCCGAAGCGACGGATAAACTGTTTGCCGAAGCTTGCAGCCGGTTGGCAGTGGCGCCAACACCTCCACGAATATCATCCACCTGCCCTAGCGCGGCATCGATGATACGAAGCGCTTCATCCACCCCACCAGGCTCAGTAATATCGATATCCTCCAACGATCGGCCTTCACCCAATCCCAGTTGCGATGAACGGACGTCACCGAATGACAGCCCGATGGATTGGTCCGCGTTGGCTCCCACTTGAAAGTTCGCCTGTCTACCCGTGGCTGAAATAACCACAGAGCCTTGTCCGTTTTCGTTGACATCCACATTGGGATCAAAATCAACGGTCAGCGATTCTTCGTTGTTGAGTCCGGAAACAAAACGAACATCCTGTTGGCCTGCGCTGAATTGAACTTGAGGCCCGTTGTTCAAACTCCCTTGAAACTGGGCGCGGGTATTTTGAATGGTGTCTGTCCCATTGCTAAGATTGTTGCCCAGAGTCAGTGTAATTTGTGGGGCATTTTCACCGTTTGGCCCGCTGGCTTCACCGAATAGAGTTACAGTTGTTCCCGCTTCTACCCGTTGCTGGGGACCGCCA
The DNA here is from genome assembly GCA_964516245.1 of uncultured bacterium. Classification (GTDB taxonomy): domain Bacteria; phylum Hinthialibacterota; class Hinthialibacteria; order Hinthialibacterales; family Hinthialibacteraceae; genus CAZEZQ01. Next base: position 5,363 of record CAZEZQ010000061.1, read on the forward strand.
TTAATACTGACAGTTGCCGATTCGGCAGCGCCTTCTTGTGTGACTTCGGCGCTATCCGCTATCGAGCCAAATGTCCCGCCTCCAGCGGTTCGGTCGGTTACAGTAATCGTGAAATCAGTTTGTGATTCACCGGCTATATCATCCGTAACTTGGATACGCCCTCCAGCCGTCAGTTGGGCGGTTGATTCGGTAAATCCACTGCCGCGCAGCGCGGTGGCATCGCGGTTGTTGACTTCATCCAAAAGATCTTGAATGGTGGCGGCATCACCGTTCCCAACCCCGGTATCAACGTTGGATACGGTAATGGTGTTTGTGAATGTGGTGCCATCTGCGTTGGTGCCGGTGAAATCTATGGTGTCACCTGCCGCTAATGTCTCTCCGTTGAATACACTGCCCACCAGGCTCGTTGTGGTTTGCGCGGCATTGCCCGCGTTGTCTTCGAAGGCGATTGTATTTTCAACTGTCCGCCGTTGTGCGGCTGTCACGTTCGAGACTTCGAGTTCCAAATCCCCGGTTTCAAAGGTAGAACCGGTGATTGCGGTTACCGAATTGCCCGCCTGTGCGCCCGTCGCTTCTCCGTTGATTTCTTGAGCACGTGTGGTTTGGCTGGTGTTCTGTACATCGTTTGCAGCATCACGAACTGTAATATTGGCATTGAAATTAGAGACTCCCTCTTCCGCCCCGTTGGTGAACTCAATCCTTCCCGTGGTTGCGTTGAAAGATACATTGGTTTCTCCCGCATTGGTGCCGGCAGCGGTATCCACCCCCGCCTCTTGCTCGGCAGTATCGATGGCGGATTGCAAAGAAGAAACCAAGTCATTCACCGTACTGCCTGCTGAAACTGTTACAGTAGTAGAAAATTCGGTTTCGCCGTCAGCCAGCACCCCGCTAAACGAGATTGATCCACCGTTTTGGATCGAAACTCCGTTGAAAGTTAAATTGCTGAGATTGTCACCGCCTGCCGCAGGTGTACCGGCATTCTCAAAGGTCCCTTGTGTAACTGCAATATCCTGCTGATTTCCAATGCCTGAGTTTACGACTTGGGGTTCACCAATGGGGTCATCTGCGGTGATTCTAGCCGAGCCCTCTGTGATTTGTTCGATATTCAAAAAGTTTTCTTCAGAAGTGAGAGTGCTGCTATCAATATTAACCCCACGGTTATTTGTGCCCTCGCGCACTCCGGCGGCCGGGGCAAAATCTCCATTGAGCAAGTTGTTGGCGCCAAATTGGGTCGTGTTGGCAACCCGGTTGATTTCATCGACATTTTGTGAGATTTCAGATTGGATCGCTTGTAGGGCATTGCGGTCCAATACACCGGTATTGCCTGCTTGCAATGTCAACTCACGAATTCGTGAAAGCCGGTCAGTTACCGATTGCAAACCTTGGTCGGCGACATTCGTTAGATTGATGGCTGATTGGGTTTGGCCGAATGCCTCATTCAACCCTGCGATCTGAGTGCGCAACAGATTGGCAATTCGCAAGCCGGATGCGTCATCTCCAGCTCGATTGATACGCAGACCAGACGACAACCGTTCAAATGACCGGTTGAGATTGGTATTAATGAGATTGTTGAGATTGTTTAACGCCTGGCCGGAAAGATTATTGTTAATGCGTTCAATACCCATTTTTCGCCTCCTTGCTAATCTTATATTTTATATCGAATAGTAAAGTTTTGCGAGTCAATTTTTTAATAACTAGAATTTTCTCCATGATTAAGAATCCAATCCAAAGAGAATTTCAAATACTTGCGTGGGTGTTGTATTGGCCTGAACCAATACGGCAGATTGCGCTTCCAACAGAATCGTATTCAATGTCAATTCGGTGGTTTCTTTGGCAATATCCGCGCTTACAATCGTGTTTCGGGCGGTTTGTATATTGAGTGAGGTCCCGATCAATTCTTGTGATGTGGCTTCAAGCCTTGATGAAAATGCCCCCAACCGTGCACTCACAGCGTTGACCTGGTCCAAGGCCGCATCCACAATCTCTATGGCCTCATTCGCTCCTGATACAGAAGTGACATCGATATCTTCAAGAGTTTGATTGGCGCTGATCCCGAGATTTTCTGGACGTAAATCCGCCAACACCAAATTTCGTTCCTCTTTCCCATCACCACTAATTTCGAATGTCAATTCATTGGAACTGGATTTGATGGTGAAAATCTCACCCCCATCATCCGGCGTCGATGTCACATCCACGATGGCATCAAAATCCAATGTCACAAACTGAAATCGATTGATCGAACCGGTCGCCCGGCTTCCGGAGAAGAATGTGACCCCCTCCTGGCCGCTTTTAAACTGGACGGTTTGGCCGCTATTTAAACTTCCTTCAAAAAGATTCGCGGTGATGCGGATTTCATCATCACCGGCTTGCAAATTGTCACCCAAGCGTAGGGTTAATTGTGGAGTAGAGCCGTCCTCATTGGCGTTTCCCCCTTCGAGAGTAATGACTTCACCTGCATTGACCAAAACCGAATCGCCGCTATCCAGTGTAATTGTGGCGCGTTCTGGATTGCCTTCCGTAGTGACATTCGATCCAATACTCACCGTTGTTGGGTCGGATACGTCAGTAAAAATGAATTCAATGTTGGTTGATGAATTGTCAGCCACATCATCTTGAAGTTGTATCAGTCCCGAAGTTGTTAACGTAGCCACTGCTCCATTAAAACCAAAACCCGTATTGCTTCGGTCTCTGAGATTCAGTTCGTCGATGAGGTCTTGAAAGGTTTGGACCAGAGCGCTTCCTTCTGTAGGAGGGGGCCCGGCTCCTTCCACTGTAAAGGTGGTAGTAAAAGTTGTTCCATCTGGATCAGTGCCAATGAGTTCCAATGTATCATTGACTTCGATACTAACACCATTAAGAAACGCATCACGTATATTGTCTGCAGCCTCCACCGGGTCAGTACCTGGGGCATCTTCTGTAAAGGCCAAATCAGTTACAACCACCCGCTGGGCAGCCGATTCAACACTGGTGACTTCAATCGTGAACTCCCCACTGTCAAATGTAGAACCGGTAATTGCGGTTACACTGTTCCCAATTTGAGCGCCGGATGCTGTGCCGCCGAATTCAACATTAGTAATCGTGGATGCCCGTGTAATTCCTGCAGAAGTTTGTTCATTCGAACCATTGAATACGGTGAAATGAATGTCAAATTCAGATGGCGTACCCGATTGGCCGCTAAAGAACTCAAGCCTGCCAGTGGCCGTATTCAATTGAACATTCGTCTCAAGCGCGTTGGTTCCTCCTCCTGAATCGATCCCGATTGAATCTTCGCTGGTGTCAATCAGGTTTTGTATAAATGTGATGAAATCATTCAGATCTTCTGCGCCTGTAATAGAAAAAGAACCATTGAATGTTGTTGATCCATCCGCCAAAGTCCCACTGACAGTAAATGAACCGGGATTATTAAGCGTAACTTGATTGAAGGTGAGAGTAGTCAAATTATCCCCCGTCCCTGGGGTTCCCGCTCCATCGTTAAATTGGCCTGTAGTCACGGCAATATCCGTCGCCAATCGAATGCCGGTGTTAACTGTGCCATCCCCGCCCGTGGTGATACGCTCTGAGCCTTCTTGGATTTGGGCAATATTGAGAAACGATGTCCCATCCAGCAAATTGGTCGCATCCGGCCCAAACACGATGGAACCGCCGAAATCACGGGTTCCGCTTGAAAACGAAGCGTTGGAATCAAATGTCCCATCCAGTAGGTTTTTGTTGCCGAAACGGGTGCGTGATGCGATAGATTCGATCTCATCAATCAACTCTTGCACTTCAATCTGCTGGGCGGCCGTACCACCCCCGCTGGCGGCATCCACGGCGATGGTTCGTATATCGTTAAGCTGTTCGATGATCTCATCGATGGCCCCGGTTGCCACCTCAACCAAGTTAATGGCTTCTTGCACGTTTTGATTGGCTTGATCCAACCCCCGAAATTGAGTCTCGAGAGTATTGCTTTTGATGAAGCCATCGGGGTCGTCGCCGGGGCGGTTGATTCGTAAGCCGGTGCTGATTCTTTCTAAGTTGGTTTGAATCCGATTGTCGGTCTGGCGCAATTGCGAAATAATCTGCAAAGCGGGTATGTTTTGGCGAATGCTATCGATCACCATGATTCACTCTCCCATTACAGTTCAAAAAGTTTAGAAATCTGCATAAATCGCTAAAGTTTTTGCAGATTCTGCCTATAATGAGAGAAGAGACGGAGAAAGAGCTCTCAAAACAAATTAGCCGTTTTTGCACATACGCAACTTGAAAATAATGAGGCGTAGTACCTGCAGGATGGATTCTGCAGTGTGCTGCGGCGGTCGATTAAGCCATAACTCACTTCTCTTGGCCGGGATGCGAAGTTATGGCTTAATTTTTTTAACTTGTCTTCCACGCTCAACTCATCACTTCTCTCCTGGTTTAATTGTTTTGCTGTCATTCAAATGCGTTCCGTCTTCCGGTGGACGGGCCTCGGAAAAATGTCGTCCACCGGAAGGTCAATTTTAGTTTGGATATATCTGCCAACAGAAATCCTATTGATTGCTGCGGCGGTCAGGCAGTTATATCCAACCCTGTATCCACTAGACTTAAGAACGTTGTTTTAGAATGCCGAGAAACATATGAGAGGACTAAAATAGGTGGTAAAGCGTGGGGAAAATAAAATAGGCGCAGCCACCATTCGGTACCTCTGCAGTTTCTGCGGCGGTCAACTTCCAACTTCATTCACTTCTCTTGGCCGGGATGCGAAAAAAAGCCGGAAATATTTATATGTTGATTAATTACTCCTTGCTTGATTTAACAGTTAAAACATCCTCACTCTTGCTAATTCTTTCCAAATGAAGAAACCCCAATCCAATAAAGTGGAATTCCAAGGTTTCGTCATTTGTATCGGAGCTTTTAACGCAAAACTTTAGCTTTTTTTTTATTTTTTTAAAAAAGATTGGAACAACATCAAGTAGGTTTTAGACAAGAATCTGACAGATATGCCATATCTAATTCCCCCATTATCAAGTAAATCTTTACCCACAAAATGTGAACCTTGAAGTTCCTCCCTTATTAAGGGGGGTTAGGGGGGGCATCTGGATACATCATTTGGCGCTTCTAGAAGGTGGGTAGAATTCCTAACAGCTTCAATGCCATGAAGATAACGCTAATCACTAGAATGATACGAATCCACTTGTCTCCCTTAAACACGGCGATCTGGGTTCCTAGCCAGCCGCCAAATGCATTGCCAATGGAGAGCATGATCGCGTAGCTCCAATAAATTTGATCGTTTATCATAAATACGATAATAGCGAAAGTCATATAAATGGCAATAATATAGACTTTTAACAAGGTTGTAGTGATAAGGTCGAAACCGCACAGCAGGGTTAGGGCAGCGATAAAAAAATAACCGACTCCGGCTTGAATGAAACCTCCGTATATGCCAATCAAGAAAAAAGTGAGAAATGCAAAAGCCAATCGCCAACCTTTTAATTTGGCTGGTATATGGCCTGTCGGTTTTGGGTTCCATACAATCAGAGCCGCCATGACGATCATAATGCCGGCCAAGACATATTGGAACAGTGTATCAGATATTTCTACCGCAAGCTGGGCTCCAATAATACTCCCAATAATGCTTGGGATGCCGAATAGAATGGCATAGCGATGACTGGTGATTTTCTTTTTTTGGAAAGCGGATACGGCGGAAACACACTGAACCCATATAGCGATTCGGTTTGTTCCATTGGCGATTGTTGGCGGCAGCCCAAGAAAAATGAGCAAAGGGAGTGTAAGCAGCGAGCCCCCGCCGGCCAGTGTATTAACGACACCAGCAACGAAACCAACGATTAAGATGATAACTATTGTAGCAATCTCAGGCATTTTTTTGTTACTGTAGATATCCTAATTGGAAAATAATGATACTGTAAAAAAAATTTCAAAAAAGATGTTCAAAAAAGATTGAAATTAAAATTAAAGTGTTGTAATATATCACTTAACGGGGAGTGGCCAAAGGATATCATCTATAAGGAGAGAAAAAATCTTTCTTTATTTTAGAATTTTAATCTAGCTTTTCCTTGTTCATTTTTTATTGCGTTGAGGTAAAAAAACATGATGACTCGAACTGCCATGGTGGTTGAGAGGGAGCCTTTAATTCGTTCATTTATAAGATACGTGTTAGAAGCTGAAAAATATTATGTTATCGACACATCAAACGAAGCCGATGCATGGAATCTTTACAAACAACATTCAAAAGAACTTAATCTAATTACGATTGACCAGGAACTACGGCCTCGCGATGGAATCGATTTGTATCAACGGATTCGAGAACACGACAACAATGTCAACATAATTGTTTCGTCAGCCTCTTACGAACCAAAACTCACGATATTGGAATGGGATCCACACGGCTATTTGCTCCATAAACCTTTTCCAGTAGAAAAACTTCGTGAATTGGTTAATGTACCTACATTTGAAAAGAAAAAACAACTTGCCCGATAATCATCTAGTTCGGTTCCCTCGATTTTGAAACTGAATTCCCATAGTCTGTCTGTTAGAATATGATAATATTTATCATATAACTTTGTTGTTTTAAATTTACGAGAAATTTATGTTTTCTTTGTTAAACGATAAACAAAAGCAGATTGGAAGGCGCGCCTTTTTACAGGCAGCAACTTTGGTTTCGGCGGCTCCCGTTTTGGCGCAATTTGATCCTCCTGAGAAAAAGATTCGGGCGGGGATTGTTGGTACTGGCAGCCAGGGGCAGGTTTTATTAGAGCAGTGCAACCCGAGTTTTCTTGAGATTCGGGCGGTTTGTGATATTCGTCCCGCTAACCGCGAACGCGGCTTGCGCCTTGCCAAAACCCGTTTTACGGATGATGCCGAAGCCTATATTGATTATAAGAATTTGCTGGAGCGGGACGATTTGGATGCCGTGTTGATTGCCAGCCCGTTGTGGATGCATGCGCCCATCGCGAAAGCGGCGTTTCGGGCGGGCAAGCATGTTTTCTGCGAAAAAGCCTTGGCGCTGACCATGGAGGATTCAGTCGACTTGTACCGGATGGCCAATGAAACCGGCCTCAATCTGCAAATCGGCCATCAGCGTTTTTATAACCCCATCTATCACCAGGCCTACCGGATGATTCTCGAAGGATTGATCGGCGATATCTATCACGTGCGGGCGTTGTGGCACCGCAATAACGACTGGCGGCGCGAGCCTGGGCCTGAAGATATCCAAGCGGTAGAGCAGGGGAGGCTCGATCCACAAGACTATGGCTATAAAAACTTGGAGCATTTGGTGAACTGGCGCTTGTACAACAAATATTCCGGCGGGTTATCCACCGAATTGATGAGCCACCAAATTTCGATTATCAATTGGATCTTCGGATCGTTGCCCACACGGGTCACCTCGGTTGGGGATGTCTACCGTTATACCGGGGGACAGCGTGAGGTGCCCGACCATTTGTATTGCACCTTTGAGTATCCCAATAATAAGGTGGTGACTTACTCGGCCATTCAATCCAACGATTTCGATGGGTTTTATGAAGAATTTATGGGGACTAAAGGCACTTTGATCGTGACCCGGGAGATTGAGAGTTATTTGTTTTGGAACCCGGATGAAGTGGAGAAAGAAGAAGTGTCACCCACTCAAGTGGGC
>CAZEZQ010000062.1:0-12027 GCA_964516245.1 uncultured bacterium
ATTCGACAATCCGTGTGCCTTCTTCATAGCGCACCTTGAGTTGGCCATTCTTCACCGGGCCTTCTTTGGGGTGTTCAGGCTGTCTTGGATAAAAATGCTTGAACGGCATTCCTGGAACCATCACCCGCCAAATTTCAGTTCCACCGCCATACTCTTCCGCCACATGGTTCAGCGCATACTCATAATCGGTGCTCTTGTACCAAATAAACTTGGGCATCCTTCCCGGCAAATGGGTTTCCCACGAATCGTCTTCCATCGGTATCGAGTTAAATCCCAGCAACACATTATCGGCAGATTTCTGTGGCATCGAACTGGGCACCGCCGGCCATCTTCTATAGCTAAACTGCCGCACACCATCCGGCCATACATGTTTGATTTTCTTCCCATCTTTCATCTCATACGAAACTTCAGGGTAAAAATCAGCATCCTCATCCCGCGTTTCAAACCGCACGGTTCCAGGATCAGGCGTTTCATCCGCAATCTTGGCGGCGAAATAAAAGTTCTTTTCATCATAAGCCACATAACCAATAGCGAACCCTTTTTGCTGTCCGCCTTCAAACGATTCAAAAGGCAGCCACATCTTTTCTTGAAAAGAAGGCCCTGGCGAATCTTCTGTTTGAATGGTTTGCGGGATAGCGCCTTCCCAATCCTCCAATTTCCCATCCACTTGAATGCTTTTCTGGCTAATCCAATTCACATGCATTTCTTCTTGATGTTTGGCAACGCCATGCTCACCGGCATCAAACTCAATCGAGAGTGGATAGGCATTGTTCGCTTTGGCCTTGCCGCTAACTTTTACATCAATCCATTTCCGCTCCCGCGGTTTGAATGAGAGTTCTTTTGAATATTCCAATTTCAGATCACCCATTGAAAGCTTCAACGATCCCTCAATCGCTTGGTTGTGCATACTGGTCAATCGAAGCCGCATGGTAGGATTGGATGCAATCGGTTTGGTCATGTCATAAGGGATCATTTCCAGCGGTTCCAATCCCTCGATCTTGGCGTTTTCCAAAGCCTTTATCAGCTTTGCAAAACTGCCTTCCTTCTTTGGATCGGCCCGCAAAAACACGCCTGCATCTTCAAGTGGAATCTCAATCTTCCCATTCTTTTCGGTCACTTGATTGCCATACACGTCATAGCGCTGAAACGGTTGGCCTTTCGCATCCAGAGTCATACTCACGTTTTCAAAATGACCCGGATCATTCAAAGGACGGACGGTGTTGAAGAGAACAGATCCTTTTTGAAAGAGAGAGCCGATATCGCCGACTATCACAACCGTGCCATCATCAGGGTTGCCCTTCAGCCCTTCAAACACATACACCCAGGGCAATCCGTTTTTGAACAAGATTTCTTGAAACTCGCGTTCGCCGATGAATTTCTGCACCGCGCCATAAGCGGCTGCCAGCGGGCGTGATTCGATCAAACGTTCGATCACCTTATCGCCTTCTTTGGTTTTGATTGTATCTTTTGCAACGCGATTGTGGCTTAAGGTAGATACCGCTATCCGGCTCAAGGTGCCCATGGATCGGTCGTATCCCGCAGCGCGATTGCTGGCCACCACTGCGGCGAAGCGGTCATCAGTATTCGCCACCCACGATTCGGTATCCCAAATCTTCACCCGGCTTTTGTAATGATCGCGATTGTTCCATTCGGGGTATAACACTGGTGCCGAAAGGCCTTGATAATGGATAGAGCAAAAATCGAAATAGGGCATAAAGGTGTCTTTGCCGTCGGGGAACAACTTGTCGATGGTATTGGCTGAAGAGTCACATCCCCCAACCAACACATCCACCCCGGCTTCACCCCTAGCGCGAAACACCGCATCGCCCATGCGCTTATATAAAGTGCGATATCGGATCATATCCGCCCCCCAGCCGGAAATTGACAATCCTTCCCAAGGCTCGTTCCACAACATAAATCCGGTGATTGGCCCTTTGGGCCATCCGTATTGCGAAGCAAGTTTATAGACAAACTTTTCGTAATCTTCGTCATATTCCGGCAGCCAGGCTAAGTCTTGTTTGCCGCCTTTCATCACGTCATTTTCATCCAGATGAGGGCGGCCGCGTCCTAAAGGCTGGCCCATGTGTCCGGTACCGATTTCGGCCACCACAGTTACTTTGTTTTTGTGATATTCATCAAGTTCATGGGTGATCCGTTCCCATTGCTGTTCGTAGCGTTTGCTCTCCGTGGGGAAATACGAAATGCCCCAGCGAATCGCCTGCACACCAAGACGTGACAAAATTTCCGCTGGCATATCTTCCAGGGATTGCTTGGGGTATTGAATGCGCTTCAAATTGGGTTTGAAGGTCTGCACATAACTGGTGAGATAGCGCCTGCCGTGCTCGCCCAAGTCGACCACCAATCCATATCCTCCTTTGGTCTCTCCGGTCGCCAGAGTGTTGGTTTTTATCGTTAAGTTTGTCCAATCTTTGGGAGGAAGGTTCTGAATATCCAAGGTGATCGATGGTTCAATGGTTTCCAATCGTTCTAAAACCGGATACCACTGATCTCCTGGCTTGCCGCGTTGTGCATATCGAATGAGTTCGACTGTTCCTTTGGTTTGAATATTTTTGTCAGTTAGATTTTCAAGTTGGAATTTGAAAACAGGTTGTTCATTGGGGTGGAATACATTCCCAGCTGCATTGCTTTCCAGCATGGTAACCTTGAAATCGGCATCATCTTGACCGGTTAACCCAAAGCATTCTTCATAATTATGCATATCCGGTAAATTTCCCCACTCGGCATAACAGGGAGAAAGGAACAAACTTATGAAAGAAAGAAAAACAATGTTGCGAACAATGATGGAATGAAAAAGTGTTGGCTTACTTTGTGGAAACATCTAAACCTCCGATGTAAAACTTCAATATGAATCAACTCAAACTGAATTTGTAAAAGAAGATTGTCGGGGCACGTTGTTCGCCGCGGCGCATTACCCTACAGTGTGAGATAATCTCTTCCAATTAACCCGTTAGAATCTATTTCTCTTTGAAATGCAAATTCGCCTTAAGCTCTTTAGCCATAGCAATTAGTTTTTTTTTCAACTCCTCGACAATTTCCGGTTCGCGTTCGGCAAAGTTGTATTGCTCGGCCGGATCAATATCCAGATTGAACAATTCTGGAGTGAGGGGATCACCTTTGTCCAAGTCAAGCCGGTGGCTGCGCGACATGCGCAATTTCCAAGGCCCGCGGCGAACGGCTTCCAAATTTTTCCCGCGGAAATAAAAGAATTCTTCCCGCGGTGATTCTTTTTCACCTTGCAATAAGGGGAAGATATTCTTCCCATCGATCACACGGTCACTCGGCAATTCCGCACCAGCTAAATGGGCAATGGTCGCAAACAAATCCATCGTACAGGCTGTTTCTGCCGTGCGCCGGTCGGCTTTGACTTGATTGGGCCAGCGAACAATGCAGGGGACCCGCAAGCCGCCTTCATACGTTTGTCCTTTCGAACCGCGCAATAAATTCTTAAATCCGGCATGCCAGCGCTCGACTCCACCGGCCAACATCCTATTGGGCAAATTCAACCAAGGCCCGTTGTCGCTGGTAAAGATTACTAATGTGTCATCATCGATCCCCTCTTCTTTGAGAGTTTTCAGTATTTGTCCTACGCTCCAATCGATGGTTTCGATCACATCTCCATACAGCCCAGCGCGTGATTTCCCTTGGAATTTTTCTGAGGTCAAAACCGGCAAATGCGGCATGCTGTGGGGCAGGTACAAAAAGAAAGGTTGATCTTTCGATTCTTTTATGAACTTAACCGCTTCTTCGGTATAGCGTTCAGTTAATGTGTTTTGATTCACTGGATGTTCGATTGGGGTGGTGTCCCGATACAATTTCAAGGGCTTATCGGTTTGTACCCAGGGGGGAATCATGTCGTTGCTGTACAAAAGCCCATAATACGAATCAAATCCCCGTGAGGTAGGCATATACTCTTCAGGATCATAGCCCAAATGCCATTTGCCGATGCAGGCGGTGCGGTAGCCTTGTTTTTTCAAAAGCTGAGCCAATGTAATTTCAGAGAGCGGCAGTCCCCCTTTTGAACCTGGCCCTAAATTCCCGGGCTGACCGGCTCTGACCGGATAACGCCCCGTCAATAGAGCCGCGCGCGATGGAGTACAAACTGGAGCAGTGGCGTAAAAGGATGTGAGTTTGGTTCCTTCACGCGCCATTTGATCCAAGTTGGGTGTGTGAATGGTGGGATGGCCAAACGAACTCAAATCGCCATACCCCATATCGTCGGCGAAAATCAAGACCACGTTGGGTTTCTTTTTAGACTGAGAAAAGGCTGAATTCCCAGCCATACCCGCGAGTAATGAGCAACCGAGGGTTTGATTAAAACTTCGGCGGGACCATTGAGTCATGAGATTTATCCTCCCTATATTTATTTCATTATTGGGTTATCAAAAACATGTAAGTCTCTTCAGTGTGAATGTTTGAAATTTGAATGGAAGGTTGGTCTGTTAGTGTAATGTTTTTGCGTAATCCATCCCAACCGTATATTTTTACGCTGTTTGCCCATGTGGGGAGAGTTTCAATCGTGTAAGAATTGTCAAGATGGTTGGTCCATCCGGTGCGGTTTTGCCATACGATCAAATTTTTATGATCTCCAGATAGAATAAATTCACCGGTGTTTTTTGGATCCATCGAAACAAACTTCATTCCTTGAGTCAATTCACAAACCATCTTTAATACTTTTCCTCTTGCATTCGGTTTCCAGTGAAATTTTTGAGTGCACAAACCATACCGTTTGTCATCCTTTTCATTATGAAATATATTCCAAGGCAATGCAAATTCTGTAACCGGCTTTCCCTGCTTGCCTACAATTCCCAGCGCATCCCAAATTGCCGTGAGAAACCCTTTTGCCGCTTCGTCTTCAGAAATTTCTCGTTTTTTGAAGTTGAATTCGGTAGTTGTGAAAGCGATGTTTGTTTGGATTCCCCATGCTTTTTTGACTTCATCAAACTGATTTTGCAAAGAATTTTTGTATGTATCGGCCATGGGTTGATAATCAATGTCGTAATACCGGTGAATATCAATCGCATACAGTTTTCCCTCATTATACAAATGTGCGATGCGTGGGCCATACCGGTTCTTCTTGAGCAATGGAATTTCTTGATATCCCCCTGGGCTGACTTTAAGGTTGGGGTGAACCGAGTGAACACCATCAGCCAATCCTTCAAGAGCCTTTGCGTAATCATCGGGGTCTATCGGTTGAGGATTGTTGTCATCCCACATGGGTTCGTTGATAGCGGTGTAATGCTCAACTCCCCAATTCTCAATTCCTTGCTCTTTAAGCCAATCACTATTCGGGGCAAACCGTTTGGCGAAGGCCTTTCCTGTTTTGTACCAATCTTCATAATCTCCAATCGGCCCGTGCCACTTCGTATAATACTCAAACAAGAGAATAGGCTTTATGCCATTTTCATGGGCCAAAATGATTACCCGGTCCAATTTGCTTGCGGCTGTATCCCCAGTATCATTCGGACGGTACTCATCTGGATGCACAGGGATGCGGCAATATCCACAACCCAAATCAGCAAGAATCTGCAATCGCTGCTGCGATTCATTGATATTGCGATAACTAATATTCCCGCCACCTAGAAGTTTCGCAGGTGACTGGGCGTAGGAAAATGCATTTGATTGTACGCTGAGAATAATAACAAGAAGTAATTTGTTGATGCTTTGTAAATCCAATTTCATTTTGCTTACGGCTCCTCTGTCTTTATCGAACACCCATCCGAATTCGCATTTGTTGAATATCCAAGGGATCAGTGGTCAAATTGAATTCAACCACTCGCTCTTCCATTAGGTTGTTGAGTTGAATCTTACGGCCGTTGCGCCACTCATTTGCATAAAACTGCCCCAACCGGGCCGATGAACCCAGAAGTCCCGGTTTACTGAATTGCAAATACATTTTTGTTCCGATCACAACAAAATTGTTTTCCTCCATTTGAATCACGACTGCAAAAGGTGGAATCATTTTGTCTTCTTCTTCATCGGATGGGAATGGAGAGAGAGGCTGGGCTAAGACAGTGAACCCTTGGATGGTTTCTTGATAGGTTATAGATCGGTCTTCCCCCTTATCCATCAAAAAAGCAATCATTTCTCGTGGTTCTTTGCCTTGCTTTTCCAAAATTACCTGGCTCATGTTCGCCAGCAATGGATAACTTCTGTCCAAATGGTTTTTTTCAAAATACTCCCGGGATTTGCGATGGTCGGGAAAATATTCATCACCAATGTGGAGATACGGCGCATATAGCATCGCATCATGCTGGGCAATGGCATACCAGCATTGCGCCGCCGAACGCCCACCGGTGCCATGGGCTTCGGGTATTAACAATGGATTGTCCCGGTGGCGAAATGCGGCACACCATTCTTTGAATTGGTTTTTGTAAATATCGGGTGCGAAAAGGTCAAGACTGGGTGCGGCGTGCATCCAAACATCCATCACTTGAAAATCCGGTCCGCCGACTGGCCCGCCAGGTTCGTTCAACGAACCCAGCCAATCGTTGGCAAACATGGGCAGGGGATGAACTTCTTTGCCGGCTTGGGCCACTTGTTCCACAAAACGCGCCATGTAATAGGCCATAAAGACTTTTTGCCCTGGTTCCTGCTCACCAAATACTTCCGGCCAGGTTCCCCCTGTTTGTTGTCCATTTTCTATCCATAGTTCTTTTAACCAGGGGTGCAATACAGGTTCATTGGCCAATATAGAATCCATGAATTCTTGTGGAACATTACTCTTCCATGCTGTATCGGCTGCATCAGAAAATTCACGGCTATGATCGATCCCTTGGCATCCGGTTTCGTTTTCCGGCTGCACCATAATCACCACATTTCCGTTCGGGTCTTTTTCTTTGATGCGTTTCATTAAAAGCACAAAGGCTTCTTTGTCAGCATCGATTGCGGCCTGGCAAAACGGTGAAACGGCATAGGCTTCGCTTCCGTCCGGTTTGATCGCGCGAAAAAACCGCTGCCGGTCTTGTTTGAACCAATCCGGAGCAAAATGCAATCCGCCGTTTTTGATCGCCCCAAACCAAAGCACGATTAACTTCAAATTCCGCTCCCGGCACCCCTCAATCAAAGCGTCGATCATGGTGTAATCATAAAAGTCTTCGTGCGGTTCAAATGAATACCAGGCAATCGGTATAAGCACCGTGTTGACCCCCGCCCTTTGGTACATATCCAAATTTTCGTCGAGATATTCTAGATCGGTGGTATCTTCCAAAAGTTTGTTCGTCGCCTCCACACCCAACATCAAAAAAGGATTATTGTTAATTATGAGTTGTTTTGTGTTCCCTTTGCTTTCCAATTGAGGAAGAGAATACGAAGACATAGTTATGAAAAGGATCAATAAACCCACACAAAACGAATGTTTCAAATTCATATTGTTCTCCTTCATCGTTAGATGATTTGTCTACGGATACCAGTATTAGTAGATCCGGCAAAAAGTCTGATCCAGAAAACAACCTCACAATATACACCAAAGCAGACATCCAATTTGCGCTGTATGTTGTTGCAGGCGAGGACGCCCACCAAGGCGCGTCTATGACCTGCGCTCCAAAATAGACTTTTTGCCGAATCGTCAGTATTACAACATGCTTCACACTAGATTACAACGTAAGAGAGATAGGGAAAGGAGGCAAAACGAGGGAAAATTTTTACGGTTACATGATCGAAAAGGCGGGAATAGCACCCGCCTTTTCGAAACATAAAGTAAAGAAAAATCAATCAATACATTGGCTCTTGCGATTGATTGGAATAACTGGCTGATTGATAGAGAGATACATTAGGTTCTTTCTCTTCACCTTTCGCGTGGTATACCCCCAATGTTCCATCATCCATCAGCACCAAGCCTGTGTGCCGCAATCCGCTTGGGTCCATAAAAACGATGCGGGGCCCTTCTTCTGAGATTCCAATCACAGCCCGCCGAAAACCAACTTCGTCGTAAAGATGAAAACCGGGATCACCATCCGATACGGCCAACGAAGCGCGATGAATTCCTTGCTCGTCGTACATCGCAAAATTCGTAGTATTGTTTTCGCTGCTAAGTTCTGCACGTATATGGCCTTTTTGGTCTTTCAACATAAAGGTTTCCGCGCTGACGGTTTTTCCAGTGGTGAGGTCCATACCGAAATGTTGTAGAACAAACATCCCTATGAAACCGGTTAACAAGACAAAATTCAAAATTCGTGAATAAAAATATTTTCGCTGTTGGGCTTCCAATTTGTTCAGTCGCATACATACCGTATCTTGGCCTTGGGTAGACATATCAAGTCTCTCCTTACATAAATTTGGCACAGTGAAAAGGCGGCTCATTCACACAGACAGTTTCTGAGCAAGATGAGGTTTGTTTGTGAATTGCTATGGTTTGGCTTGCAAGCGTTTCTTATAACCAATACGAAAAAAGCGTAAAAAAGTTTCAAGAATCAAGCAAATTATTTTTGTGAATGTCTCATAACACTTTTGATTTGCAACAGCAATTGTTCTCATCAAACATTTTGATCGGTCGAACGCATCAAGAAATGTGTTTTGATGAGATAAGAAAACGATTGGCAAACCATTGCGGTAAAAACAGCATCAACCGAATGTATTGTTTCGATATGAATTAATCGGTGTATGTGGGAGGTTCTGTCGCCGACCAAATTCCCAACTCCGCCGCTCTGGCTTGTTTCTCGATCTTCAAAAAATCTCGGCTATACTCATCCAAATTCTCTTTATCTCTCACGCGCGCCCAACCGCTCTCAATCATGGCCCGGTTGATATTGGTAGACCCTTTTAGAAAGTAGGCTTTGTAACGGCCAAAAAAATCGGTTTCAAATTCCCCTCTTTCTGGAAACACCATTTTCACCCGGTCACCCTTAGTCATTTCTGATAGATAATCTCTCGCTTCTTGATAAAACGGCTTGCCCAAATCTGGGGCGTTCACATGGATTAACTGTGCCGCTTTCATTTTACCCTTGTATCGAATCACAATGCTGTCCCCATCAATCACGTCCAACACCACCCACCGAGTTTGACCGGGAATAAAATCCAACAGACTTGGATTCCATTCCGGAAGCGGTTCACCGGTTTTTAGAAACATTCCAATCCAGGCCGAGACAATCACGATAAGAAAACAAACTATCCAATAAAAAAAATTTTTTAAAATTTGATTCATTTATTTTGTTCAAATTTCAGGGAAGTACTTGAAGTGTATATGCAATTTTTCAGGATGGCAAATTTTTAAAATAAAGTGATTGAAATATAGTTAAAGTAATAGTAATATAACCAATGGTAAATATAGAAACAGAAGGAAGTTCAGTTTATACTATTTCTAACTTTGAAATATATAATACATAAATATCTTAAATATCTATTTACTTATTGGATCCTACAAAGTTACCTTATTTTAATGAACAAATGTTCTGTAAATTTGTACCAATACGCCAAAAAAAGATACACCTCTAAAAAAATTTCTACTTGTTTCCCATTCTCTCCCATGCTATCATCCCAAAATATCCCATTTCATCCCAATATAAGGGAGCCAGTGGGGAAAACGTACCAAGGTCAAACATTGAGGTATCCGAATGAGCGAGGTGAACTCAGCAGACATAGGCTCAACTGAGCGGCAGTCCATAGAGTTCACTCCACAAATAAAAAAATTAATTGGCACGTACGAGAGGAATCTCGATTCAAAATCACGATTGGGATTGCCGCAGCAGTTTCGCGATAAATTGGGGAATTCTTCATTGGTGATTGTACGATGGTTAAAACGGTCGCTTGCCATTTTCCCCGAAGCCAATTGGCTCCCGTTTGCGGAAGCTATCAGCCGTTTGGATCTTTATACCGAAATGGGATTGACTGTACGGCACCAAATGTTTGCGCACGCTCGTGAAGTGAGCATGGATAAAGAAGGCCGTATTGTTGTTCCAACCGACATGTTGGATTACGCGCGGTTGGATGGAAAAGTGATGATGCTGGGCGACTGGGACAAAATCACCGTATGGAATTCGACCTACTACAAAGATCAAGTCGCCATTGATGATGTCACCGTTTCCGAACGCTTTCCTGCTGTCTTGCAGTTGGCCAAAGGCCAGAAAAGTTTGGAAGCGTTTGAAAATGAACAGAAAAATTCGAATGAATGACTGACGAACGAAGTCCCCATATTCCCGTGATGCCAGCAGAAATCTGTGAGTATCTCGGACCGGTTGTAGAAGGGGCTTGTTATGTCGATTGTACGATTGGTTACGGAGGGCATAGTGCGGCGATATCGGAACGGTTTACCCCGGAAAGCCAACTCATCGGCTTGGACCGCGATGAGGAAGCGCTCGCGTTTTGCCAAAAAAGGTTTGAAAACGCATCGTTTTCAGTCCGCTTTTACCGGGCCGGGTTTGAGGACATTGAAGAAGTTCTCGACACCGATGGAATCAAAACCGCCAAATCTTTTTTATTCGATCTTGGATTTTCTTCACCTCAAATTGACAGCGCCGGGCGCGGATTCAGTTTCATGCGGCGAGGCCCCCTCGACATGCGAATGGATCGGAGGCAATTGCTCACCGCGCGAGAGGTGGTTCATACGTGGGGTGAATCTGAGTTAGCCGACATTTTCAAACGGTATGGAGAAGAAAGATTTTCCCGTCGAATCGCCAAACAGATCGTTCGGCGGCGGCATGAACATGAGATCGAAACCACGCAGGACCTGGCCGATATTGTCCTGCATGCCATACCGGAAAAATATCAGCATCAGGAGGGAATTCATCCAGCAACCCGGGTGTTTCAGGCGTTGCGCATCGTAGTCAATGACGAATTGGAGTCATTGCGCAAAGGGCTGCAAGGCGCTTTGAACCGCTTGGAAGTGGGAGGACGTATTGCTGTGTTGTCGTACCATTCATTGGAGCATCGCATTGTAAAACAGGAGATGCGGAATTTTTGCGGGGTCAAATCAGGCCCCCCGGGAGTGCCCCAATTGGCGATTGAAAGTGAGATGAAAGGAACTTTGCTGACCCGTAAAGCCATTACGCCCTGTGCGGCTGAGAAAGACGCCAATCAACGAAGCCGCAGTGCGCAATTGCGGGTGATGGAACGAATCCGGTAGAAAGAGGGAGCAGTATGGCCGCTTCGCATGAAAAAGAATTCGACCCTCTTAAAATACCCATCCGGTGTTTTATCGGGTATTTCTGCCTGATCGCATTTTTCGCTTGTGTGATTCTGACGGTTCAAGCGTCGATGGAATCAAAACGGATGGGATACGAAAGCGCCCAATTGATCCATAAAAAAATCCAGTTAATAGATGAATTGCAGCGAATTGAAAATCGAATTAGCCATTTGGAACGTTACAAGCGAGTCTCCCAATTGCTTGAAGAACATCTACCGCATTTGGGACCGCCCCAGCATCCGGCGATTGCCATCGGGGTTCCGGGGCTGCAAGAGCGTTCCGGTTTGCCTGAATCCATGCCTTTTCCACCGGACGATCGGGGAATCATCGATCAGGCGCGCAAACAGTGGCAGGCCATGCGGGAAGAGGCTTACAAATGGATGACGAAGTTGGTGGAGTAATAGCATGAGTGCGAAGCGTACTGCGTTTTTGCGAATCTTGTTTTTAATGATGCTGGCGGCGGGTATTTTTCTGTCGCTGATCGGCCGCCTGTATTATTTGCAAGTCATTCGCGCATCTGATTTGAAAGATGGAAACCGTCTGGCGCGGACCTACGTCAAGCCGTTGCCTTCGGAACGCGGATTCATTTTGGATCGAAACCAACAGCCTTTGGCATTGAACAAAACCGTATACACAATCGGCATCGACAAACGCCACGTCCCAGATGATGATGGCGCGAAAGACATTCGTGGTGTGTTAATGCAGGTGCAAGAGGTTCTTGGGTTAACCGCTGCTGAAATTGATTCTCATGTCCAGGCACTGAAAAACAAACAAGCGCGTGAATTGAAACGGGGAGTGTCTGAAGAAGAAAAAAACCGGATCATGGCGATGGGCATTCCCGGACTCTATAGCGATCCAACCCATACGCGGTTTTATCCTGAACGCACTCT
>CAZEZQ010000062.1:12037-12967 GCA_964516245.1 uncultured bacterium
GCAACAAAGGCCTGGCGGGGTTGGAATACGAACTCTCTGAAAAACTCAAAGGACAACCCTTGGTGTTTCATGGTGAAAAAGACAGCGGCAAGCGTTTGATCGCCGACAAAGATTATTCTGAATATTCTACCCGAGGCATGGATGCCGTTCTCACCATCGATAGTTACATCCAATATGTTGTAGAGCGGGAAATCAGAAAAACTCGGCAAACCACCAACGCGCTTCAGGTCAATGCGGTAGTGATGCATCCCAAAAGCGGTGAAATTCTCGCGATGGCCAATTACCCGAATTTTGACCCCAATCATTTTGGAGAATATCCAGAAAACATCCGCAAAAACACTTTGCTTACGGATGTATTCGAACCCGGCTCGGTGATGAAACCCTTCACGGTAATTGCCGCTTTGGATCAGGGGAAGGTTACGCCCGATACCATATTTGATTGTTCGGATGGGTATTTTTATGGCCGTACGATTCGTGATGACATCCACAAGTTTGAAGAACTGACCGTGCACGATATTCTGGTTCGCTCGAGCAATATTGGAACCGTTAAAATCGCGCGTACATTGGGCAGTGAGGAAAACCAATGGAAAGAACATGCACACTATTTGCGCGATTATTTTCGCCGGTTTGGCTTTAAGCATTACAGCGATCCAAGTGTCACATCCACAAGCGAGTTGCCCGGCGAATCGGTAGGCACGCTGCATCCCTTGCGCGAATGGAATCCTTCATCGGTGGCCTCGGTTCCATACGGGCAGGAGATGACCACAAACACGTTGATATTAGCCGCCGCCTACAGCGCCATCGCCAACCGCGGGGTATATGTGAAACCCTCGATAATCAAAGGGTTTCGGGGAGAAAAAGGATTTTTGTATCCAACCCGAAAAAATGAACCCAAACGTGTTGTTTCCAGCCAACCGGTCGAGCAAGTTG
>CAZEZQ010000063.1:0-12824 GCA_964516245.1 uncultured bacterium
GCGCAATTGGCCTGAGAACTGGGGTATCTCCATCTCAATTTCCGCCCGGCCATCTTCATCGGTGCGCACTGTGCCTGACCATAGCGCGACCGGTTTGATCCAATTTTGCAACGGCGACGTGGTGAGTGCCGCCATATCCAAGGCTGCATCACCGCCGGGCCGCAGTTTTTCGAAATCGTACACTACCCGGTCATAGTAATGATCATATTGCAGGTTGGGTTTGCGCGAGCGGCTGAAATATCCCAACGGATCTGGTGATTTGTATTGTGTGATGGTGTGAATTCCTTCATCCACCGCCGCCAATGTCAATTCGGACTCTACTGGCAAGCCTTCACGATCAGTTACATTAACGGTAAAGGTGGTTTTCGTTTCTGGCCGGATTTCTTCTGGCAATTCAGGGAAGGTGATTTCCAATTTGCGATTGGGATCATTCACTTTCAGATTTTTTACATCAAAGCTGGAATAAGGATGAACCTGAGGTTCCCCTTCTTTCACTTCGTGCACCACAGTGGTTTCGATCCATAAATTGGGATAAAAATCTTCTTTGACGGGAATGTCGACAAACGCCACGTTGTCTTCAATCGAGACGGGAATCATCTTTTTGATTTCTTCATTCTGTAAAACTACTAAAGCTTTTCCATTGAAGGGTGATTCGATTCTCAACTGGGCGGTTTCACCGATGTCATACGATTTTTTGTCCAAATCCAGTTTGATAAACCCAGGTTTGGATTGTTCTTGGATGTTGACGCGTCCACCGCTGGAGTAAAACGAAACAGTGCTGTATTGATTGGTTTGATCGCTATGCACACGCACCCGGTAGTGCCCCCAATCATTGACATCGAATACGGTTCGGCCCCGCCCCTCGCTTAAGGAGACATCACGGGTCTCGATGATATTGTATGATTTGGTCCAATTGGGCTCGTTGTAACTGTGGTAACGGCGGTAATGGTAATGATAAATTTCACGCTCAAGTGTGACCGAGACCGCATTGATTTCGGCAGGCGCCTCATTGGGTTGAATGGCGGCCACATTCATCTCCGCCCCTGACCCACCAGGCCCCGGTGATGCAGCGATACCTAGCATGATCTCGGATGGCAGATAGGTGGCCGCGGCTTTTCCGGAAACCGCGCGACCTCCCAATTCGAACACATCTCCAATAACAACCGCTTGTAAGGGAAACGTAACATTGTCGCCAGGTGAGTAAGAAAATTCAAACTTGGCTTGCCCCTCATCGTTTGTCCACTCATTCCCCAATGAGACCTCTTCAGGCAATTGCTCTGATTCATTGCGAAACGTAAAACCAGACCACTCTTCCGGTTGATAATTGGCTTTGCGGAAAATAACTTTCGCTTCCGCCTTTCGATCAGTGGCTGGTGGGCCGAATAGATGATTGGCCAGTACGGTGATTTCCTGCTTTTTTCCCGGCAGCCATTTGTCGCTTTCCAGTTGAACTTCGGCTTTCATGCGGTGGGGCACAAAATCTTCGAGATAGATATGGGTTCGACCAATAGGCGATTCACCTGGGATGGAAATATTAATTTCATATTGCCCAGTGGGATATGCTTCTTGCGTTTCAATGGTCTTTCCACCGGTTCCCAACTCGGAGAGTGTTGTCGGCTCTGAAAGCAATTTCTTCCCATTGGGTTTTAATACGGTCATCAACAAGGGTATATCAGACAATGCATCTCCATAGTTTGTGCGCACCATCCAACGAGCGTGAATAGTTTCACCGGGGCGGTAAAGTTCACGATCGGTATAGACGAATGCGTCGTAGGCTTTACGGTCGTATTCATCCATACCGGAACTCATCTCCGGCGAATAAAAACTACGCGGTTCCAAGTACAAGAAAGTGAAATCATCGCCTTTGCGAACCACAACCGTTTGCGGGACACCTAACGACGTGTCGAATTCATCAAAATGCACGATGCCATGATTATTGGTTAGGGAATCTCCAAGCGGTTGTTTTTTCTGGGAGTACACCGTGACTCTTGCCTTTTCTAGAGGATCCACAGAAAACAGTTCATGGGCAAATAAAACCAGCTCGTCATTCATCCAATGTGAAAGAACGCCGATGTTGGTGTATAAAACCACTTTGGTATCACCGATATATTGATTTTCTTGATCGCTGGCATGCAAATAAAAAACACCTTTTTTGTTTTGCGGAAACAATTCATCCAAATCCAAATGGGAGGAATGCAACCGATGCGGCTGCGCTTGAACGGAAATTTCTGTTTGATCGTATTTCTCTGCCCAATTTTGAAATACATTTGATGAGGCGTGGCCATCCTGAATATCTTGGAAAGCCGCTGGAATGTTGGAAGGAAAGATTCGATACAAAGTTACACTTAACATCTCCACATTTCGAGTCTCAATCGGCAATGCCAAACCGGTTCGACGGGGGAAGTAAAATTTGTTATCATCATCAAATCCCACATAGGGCTGAACCGTTTCCGACTTCACTTGTCGTACCAATTCTTGATCCAAAGAAGCGTATTTGTGATAGGGCAATCCTTCTTTGAAGGTGACTTGATAGGCCGTATCGCTTTCCCATGCGCCTTTCAAATTGATGTAATAGGGATAGTTATCAATTGTTACATCAAAATTGGCAGGTTCGGGAATCACTTCAATGTACTCTTTTAATGTCTCATTGCTTACAAAATTGCCGATGGGCTGGTTCATGCGCATCCGCAGGCTCATACCTTCACGGTTTCGATAATTTCTCCAATATTCACGATCGATGGCTAAAGGTTCAACGTTATGCTGTATGATTGATTTAAAGTCTTCTAGCAATCGATAATCATCACCGGCCGGCAACCCTTTCTTTACAACAACTTGCAATTTCAAATTTTGAATTGTATCCAGATTCAATTTCACCCGGTGCTTTGAACTACTACCGGATCTCATAATTTGATAGGAAGGTTTGTTTTGGTTGGGAATTTGGGTAATTTCCAAGTGCTGCTTAAGATCATAATCATTGACTGGCTGAGAAAAAACGATTTCAAAGGTTTGATGATCCGGATTTAGGCTGATCCATTTGATATTGCGTATCGAGAGTGGTTGTTTAAGTTCAAAAGATTCTTTGTACTGGTGTTGAGTTTGAGAGAGATTGTTGGCCGAAGGCAGACCTTCTTCGATAGTTAGTGTAAGAGGCCAACCCAAGTTCTCTTCTCTTGCATGCAAAAGCACTTGATGGTTTGCCCCACCTTGATGAACCCGAAACGATACCGGCTCCCCATTACTATCTACAAGTTGTGTATACTCTTCGACATCCGCAACATTTACTGGATAATTAAAATATATTCCCAGCGACAAGCGGTCTGGATGCTTGTTTGTTACGTACACATTGCTTAATTTCAAGTGACGAGCAATGAATTGATATTCCTGTTGTTTGGGGTTCAGCGTATATCCTTGAGCCGATTGTATGGCTGGATTCAAACGAACGGTGTACATAGACTCCGACAAAAGATCTTTCGGTTGAAACAGGATGTAATTTTCCCGAACTTCTGTATTGCCTTGAAGAGCCGGTTCAAACTGGAGAAGTTCATTAGTCGGCATATTCGAAACATCAATCGAATGATCAAAAAAGAAAATAATTCGATTCTCCAAAGTTTCATCCGGCAAAGGAACTCTACCCACCACGTTAAGGTGATCATCCGAACGGCTATTATTCAGAGATTGTGAGAATAAAACTGTGGCAGCGGTAATGAGTAGTAAAAAAGCGAAAAATCCAATGGTTAGATAGCGGGTTTTGGAAGTGGAGAGCATGGCGGTTCCCTCTCAAAATCAAAAATAGTGTCAATTGGCTAACGAACGACTTGCCATAGAGTCTCATTATACAGAAAAAAATTTAGATTTCGTGTGATTCTAATAAGTCTTACGATTGAAGGCTTTTGAGGTGGGGATGTGTCTTTTCTCTTTCAGGGAGAATTGTTTGCATAATATATGCTCGCTGTGTTTCGCTATACTGCGACCATGAAACAATTTCTTCCATCGAACGTAAGCATCCTGTGCAGAAGCCGCTTTGGGGATCGATTTCACAAATTTTTACACATGGACTCGAAGGCATACTATCAAATCAACCTATTTATTGGGATCCTAAAAGTTTAGCGTTTAAGCAAACATATGGAATGGAATCGAGAAGTGAAATTATGATTTCATGCGTTTGAAGATAAATTCAGGGATATGCTTAAAGATCAATAAGATCCATCCCCAATACCACTTGGTGTAGAGCACATCTTTCCCTTTTTGTTGGGCACGATAGACAGCCCGTCCAATCTCTTCCGGTTGAGCGGTCAGCTTTCCTGGCAAATCCATGTGCTCAGTCATCCGAGTGTAGACAAAACCGGGTTTCACTGTAAGGACTTGCACTCCTGAATGATATAAGCGATTTCGCAGACCAGAAAGATAGGCTGTAAATGCGGCTTTGGCGCTGCCGTAATAATAATTGCTCTGACGTCCACGGTCGCCCGCTACTGAACTTATTCCAACAATGAAGCCTTCTTTGCTCTCTTCCATGGCGTTGGCAAAAACATTTAAGATTGAGACACAGCCGGTATAGTTTACATCAATAATACGTTTGGCTTCATCCCAATTTTTTTTGGCTTTCTCGTTATCGCCAAGATAGCCAAATGCACAAACCACACCGATCGGTTTGGGATTCAGTTGATTGTAAAACTCCAAATGGCTGGAGTAGTTTGTCGCATCAAATTCATAATATTTCGCTTCTACGTTATAACGAATCTGTATATCTTTCGCGATGGGCTCCAATTGATTTTGATTTCTCGCCGCAAGATGTAGATTGTATCCATTCGATGCGTATTCATGAGCAATGGCTTTGGCGATATCCGATTTGGCTCCAAGAATTAATACATAAGACATGATGGTTCTCCACTTTCAATTTGTTCAATAGCAATACAATCAACAAATAAGAATGGTAGAGTGGAAACCATTTTCATCAAGAACCAGAAGGTTTGATTTTTCAACAATACCAAAAATTATTACAGACCCAATCGTTTGGTTTGAAATGATTGAAATTTTTTCGATGGATCAAATTGATTTTTTAATTCAAGAAACCGATCGATGTTTCTATAACTTGTTTTGAATGTATCTTCTTTCATACGAACATCTTTTGTTAAATAAATACGTCCGTTGTATTTCAATACCATTTCGTCCAATTCATCCAAAAGCGGGAACAAATCTTTGGTGATGGGAAAATCAAGCGCCAAAGTATAGCCACTACAAGGAAAGGATATCAAATCGTTTTGCTCACCAAATTGTTTGAGAACGGCGAGAAAGGAACCTTGTCTACTTTTGGCGATTTTGTGCAAGATTTCTTTCATCCCTGCTTCGCTGGTTTCCATAGGCAAAACAAATTGATATTGAGTGAATCCCCTTTTGCCATAAATACGGTTCCAATGGTGGATGCTATCCAGCGGATAGAAAAATTCTTCAAAATCAACATAGCTTTCATGTACCCCATTAGGCGTTTTCTTATAATAATAATAATTAAAAGCACGGACAGTATAGTTGTTCAAAACAAAATTGGGGAAAGTGAAAGGGACTGTTTTATTGCGTTTGTGAGGAAGTTTCAAAGGGGAAGACTCATACTTTGTTCCTTTGAATTCACTCGCTTTAGCAAATTCTCCACGCATCATTATAGAGCGGCCTAAATATTCGCCCAATGATAAACAATCGATCCAGGCTACAGAATAACTCCAATCTTTAGATTCTTCAAATATCAACATGATTTCATCCAGGTTATGACATTTGATGGTCTCCTGGCGAATATAAGCTGTTTCAATAGGGACAAGGTTAAAAGTGACTTTTAAGACTAAACCGGTCATCCCCATGCCCCCACAAGTCGCCCAGAACAGTTCGGAATTCCAATCTTTGGAGCAGGTTCTCACTTCTCCACAAGGGAGTAAGACATCCATGGAAATTACATGTTTCGAAAACGAACCTGCTATATGGTGGTTTTTTCCATGTACATCCGAAGCAATTGCCCCTCCAACTGTGATAAATTTTGTACCGGGTGTAACAGGCAAGAACCATCCCCGAGAGACAAAGATATCTACTAATTCTGCCAATGAAACTCCCGATTCACAGGTAATTTCACCGGTGTCGGGATTAAAATCCAAAATTCGATTAAATCGATGGGTAGATAAGATTTTTTGATTTAATGCCGAGTCACCGTAGCAACGGCCCAAACCGCGGGGAATCAATTCATTCGCTTCTTGTAGATAGGTTTGGGCTTCATCAACGCTAGTAAAACTTTTCACTTCAGCATCAATAACAGGGTAATTCCCCCAGTTGGCTATTTTCACAGGTAATTTCCTCATTACAAATAGTGGTTGATTTTCATTCATATTTCATAGACTATATTGTTAAATCATACTTTCAACAAAAACAAATTCTAAGTCTTGTAAAATCATTAATTAAGTATATGAACAAGAATCCAATGCAAAATAAATCGATTCCAAGGATTGAAGGCTTGAGAGTCGTGAATTACCGGGCTCTTAAGAATCTAGAACTCAAAAAAATTACTCCTCTTTCTGTATTTTTAGGCCCGAATGGAAGTGGAAAATCAACTTTATTTGATGTTTTTACCTTTCTCTCTGAATGTTTTTCTAATGGTTTAAGAAGAGCATGGGATAAACGGGGAAGATTTAAAGAACTACGAACAAAAGGTGAGCATGGCCCTATTGAAATCGAAATCAAATATCGTGAAAATAAAAATACGCCAGTGATCACCTATCATTTGGCGATTGATGAAACAGAAAAAGGATTTCCCTATGTTTCGGAAGAATGGCTTCAATGGAAGCGAGCCAGGTATGGTCGTCCATTTCGTTTTTTGCAGTTTCAGAGTGGAAAAGGAAACGTTATATCAGGAGATATGCCTGAAGAACAAGACGAAAGAATCGATGAAGAACTGGATTCTCCAGAGATGCTGGCAGTAAATACACTCGGCCAGTTCGCTAAACACCCTCGAGTCAGTGCTCTGAGGCGATTTATCTCAGATTGGCATTTGTCTTACTTGAATGCTGATAATACCAGAAGGGTTCCGGAAGCAGGACCACAAGAGAGACTTTCATCCACGGGTGACAATCTGCCAAACGTAATTCAATATTTGAAAGAGCAATATTCAGATCAATTGAATAGAATTCTAGCCATCCTTACTAAACGAGTGCCAAAACTTGAACGGGTGTATGCAGAAATGCTACAAGACGGGCGATTATTGATGCAAATCAAGGATGCACCTTTTGAGCAACCTATTTTGGCTAAATACGCTTCGGATGGGACATTAAAAATGCTGGCCTATCTGACTCTTCTTTATGATCCAAGCCCACCATTGCTCATCGGAATTGAAGAACCTGAAAACCAATTGCATCCACGCTTATTGCCAGAGTTGGCAGAAGAATGTCGAAACTCATCCCAAAATTCACAGCTTGTTATAACAACCCACTCCCTCTTTTTTGTAAATGGTCTGAAAGCCAGCGAATTGTGGGTTCTCTATCGGGATGAAAATGGATTCACACAGGCCAAAAAAGCGTTGGATATGAAGGGAATCAAAGAGTTTATGGACGAAGGCGCCCAACTTGGCCATTTGTGGATGGAAGGGTATTTTGAAGTCGGA
Organism: uncultured bacterium; assembly: GCA_964516245.1. Classification (GTDB taxonomy): domain Bacteria; phylum Hinthialibacterota; class Hinthialibacteria; order Hinthialibacterales; family Hinthialibacteraceae; genus CAZEZQ01. The sequence goes on from CAZEZQ010000063.1 coordinate 7,634, forward strand.
GATCCTCTGTCCAATTCAAGATGATTGCCTACAACTAAAATCATTACTAGAGCAAATAGCACTAAACAGCAGGTTAACAACAAAATCGACTCCAGATTCTTTAGGCAATTTTTTACTATTGAACCGCACTGCGATTGAAGAACTTGAGTCATGGTATTTTGGTGATGCAAAGGCAATCAAACGAGCATATCCAAACATAAAATCCAATATAGAAAAACAAGCCAAATACCGTGAACCAGATAAAATTATAAATACATGGGAGACCCTCGAAAGACTCTTGAATCGATATGGATATTACAAATCAGGATTGCCCAAAACAGATGTAGCTAGGACTATTTCTACTTTCATGACCCCTGACGAAAACCGTTCAAGGAGTTTCCAAGTGTTTCGTGATGGCCTACTTTCAGTAGTCAATATATAAGGTTATATGAAAACGATTCGGATCAAGACCAAGCAACTTCATTTGGATAGTGGTGAGATAGTGCCTGCTATCGTAACTTGTGAACCTAAACAGCCGCTGAAAATAGAATTTGATGTATCACAGACAGCGGATATGGATTTGCCGGATGATTGGCATGTTGCATTGGCAAGAACCGATCCGCATGTGCACTTTCGTGAAAGCCGAATCCCCAGCCGGGAAGAATTTGAGGCCGATCCATATCATGACAGCCAAATGTCTTATGAAAGCCTGGTGCAAACTATAAAGATGCATAATCATGATTATGACGTTCGGCGTGGGTCGCTAGCGGCTCTTAAAGGTGGTGTGTGGCTTGTAGGATGCATGGGCAACACTCCCTGGGGACCGGTGGGCGAAACCCGTTGGCGAGAGATGTGCCAACACTATCAACAACAAGCATTCGTCTACACACATGTGTGGCCACGTATCGAGCCGGGAGTCGCTCCTATTAAGGGACAAGAAGAAAAAGATTTTGGTTCAACCTTTGGGGGAGCCGGTCTTTCTCTTGAAGAACGGCGTGAACTGTATCTGGAAAGGCAAGGTTACCGGATTTCGTATCACAACGATCAAACGCGGAAAGATGAAACCATTCGCCAATTCAAAGAACGCGAGAATCCACCTGATTATTTGCTGCACCATTTGTATTTTAACGGTGAAACGGTGCTCGATTCTCAACGCGAAACCTTGGAACTCGCGAAAGAAGCTCAATTGGGAGCATTAACCACACGCCATATTCCTACAGGCGCAGCGCTCGCAATGATTTTGCAGGGCCGTGAATGGAGTGATATCGAGCTTCCAGCTGAAGTTGGACTGGATTACCTCTATTTCAACCGAGAGATGCTTGCCAGCCGTGAAACCCGGTTGATCAATTACAGGAGACCTGCTTTACCCAGCCAAGAAGATCAAAAGATCTTGATTGAACTCACCCAAAAATGCGCCACTCGAAAAGACTGTCTAACATTTATTGGATCGGATCATGCTCCTCATGCCTTGCGAAATAAACAATTTACGGACGAGGGCTTGCCCGGTGCACCGGGTACTCGCATTCTCGAACATACTCATCAAATACTGATGCATTTAAGACACCATCATGGTTATTCATTCGATGCGTTAAATTGGCTCAGTTCCATTGCACCGGCACATTATATAGAACAGTTCCGCGCGTTTCCTTATCCCATCGGAGTCATGCAAAACGGAGCGATGGCTAACCTTATTGTGTTTCATGACAAAGAATACTATACTATTTCTGAAAATTCGCTGCGCCGCCAGCTGGAAGACCCCGAATATCATACAGCTTATCGTGATGAATCCCTACAAGGCCAGGTTTATTTCACCATTGTCAATGGGATTATATTTGACGTGGCCAACGATATTCGTCCTGTAAATATGGAATGGGATGAACTTGCTGGATATTTCGAGGATGGCGTATAGAACTCACATTAAGAAAATAGTATGGAGAATTATGAAACAGACTCAAGATGTCCACGTACACGATTTTCAAACACTGAAAACACCGGCTCAAGTGAAAGCCGAAAACCCAATGAATGAAATCACCAACGAAACAGTAATCGAATCACGCAACGTCATCAAACGTATGCTGCGAGGGAAAGATTCTCGCTTATTGGTGATTGTGGGCCCTTGTTCGATTCACGACCCCAAGGCCGCATATGAATACGCTGAACGTTTGGCCGAACTTAGCAAAGAAGTAAATGACCAATTATTCTTGGTTATGCGGGCCTATTTTGAAAAGCCACGCACCACCGTTGGATGGAAAGGATTGATAAACGATCCGCATCTCAACGGCAGCAGTGATATTGAATATGGCTTGAATCTGGCGCGTGAAATATTGCAAAAAATCACCGATTATGCTGTGCCTGTAGCGACTGAATTTTTGGATCCCATCGTACCGCAATATATCTCTGACCTGGTTACCTGGGCGGCGATCGGGGCGCGAACAACCGAATCACAAACCCATCGTGAAATGTCATCTGGTTTATCCATGCCGGTAGGCTATAAAAACAGCACGGATGGAAACATGCAAATTCCTATAGACGCCATGCGATCGGCCCGCTTCCCCCACCGTTTTCTGGGAGTGGACCAGGATGGCCGCCTGGCTCAAGTGCGCACCAGTGGTAATGTTTGGGGACATATCATCCTTCGGGGAGGCCATGAAGGGCCTAATTATGAAGCCAGCAATGTGGAAACCGCCGTTCACCTTTTAAATGAGCACAATTTGCCTCCAAAAGTTATGATCGATTGCAGTCACGCGAATTCAGAAAAAAAACACGAACGCCAAGGCGAAGTATGGAATTATTGCATCGATCAACGCTTGCGAGGAAATGAGAACATTTTCGGAATGATGATCGAAAGCCATTTGCATGAAGGCAAGCAAAAAATCCCATCCGATATGACAGAGTTGGCGGACCCATCCAATTTGAAGTACGGTGTTTCAATTACAGATGCTTGTATTAGCTGGGAAACAACCGAAGAATTGATTCGAAATGCCTACGCCAAACTCAAAGGGGCGGGAGTGCTTGTGTAAACCAATTTCAGATTTTCGGCCTGCTTGCTTGGGGATTATTGCCCCTTTTGTGGAAGCAAAGTGGAAAAACAATTCGATTTTTGTCCCAACTGGGGAAAGGATATTTGAATGACTCTCCCCGACTGGAGATGAAAATAAAGTTATAAATTCTATTGTAATAAAACAGAACATCGAATTAAAATAGAACATATCTGATTCATCCGCCATAAGGCAATTTGTATTGGGAGAATTTATCATTATGAAAGAGAAAACTTTTGGCTTTACTTTGATCGAGTTATTAATTGTGGTTGCGATTATTGGCATATTGGCAGCCATAGCGGTTCCTAATTTTCTCAATGCACAGCTGCGGGCCAAAATTGGGCGGGTGGAATCAGAATTCAATACCATTCGAACCGCGTTTGAAATGTATCGTATGGATGGCAATGGAAGACTGCCCAATGCTTGGGGGATTGGCGGTTGGTATGAAGCCTGGAAACGGTTTACCACACCAATTTCTTACCTCCCCAGTGTGCCTATTGATATTTTTCAACCCAAAGAACGCAGCCAATTTGTCAACAACCATAATTTTTATGAATTCGTTGAAGCCAATAAAGAAGAACCAGGCACTCAAAAGGATTGGGCACTCGCCAGTTTGGGACCTGATCAAGAAGACGATACACTAGCGTTTGGCAACTACCCAAACTCTAATAAGTGGGTCTCATATGCTGCATCCAATGGATTGGCCAGTGATGGGGATGTTTTGTTTGAAACGCATCCTGGACTTAATCCGGTCCGTAGGTGATTTCAGACAAACCACTTACCCACCGAAGATATCAAATATTTCTTCGAACCAGGATTCTTTCTTCTTCTTTCGTGGTTGACTGCTTTGTGGATCTTTATTCTGCCAGTCATCGTCTTCATAATCCTGATCATTCGACTTTGAACGTTCGAGGATTTTGTCCAGTTCTCCCTTATCCAACCATACGCCACGGCATTGGGGACAGAAATCAATTTCGACTTCAGCACGGTCTGAAATTTTGAGATCAATTTGACAATGTGGACATTTCATAAGTTTTTGTATCAACTCCTATAAAACAAATTTTTTGCTTTTATGCTTCTGTTCATCTTCACCTGTTCCAAATTGATTATGGAATTGCAGAAAACGTTTATCTACATTGTAGGGTAACCCTAATAAAAACCGACAGAAATACTAAACCATGTCAAGTAATGTTAGGCTTGGCATCCTTTGACAGCGTGTTTGACAATTCTGTCAATAATTATAGCATATAAAAGTCCATATAAACGAACACATTGATAGATACAAAATACAATCCCATCAGACAAAACTCATATAACTTACTGAATTTTTATACTTTAAAGTCAATCACTCCAATAATATACCATACTAGAACCATCGAAATTCTATTTTGGCACACAACCTGCATGTAATAAGAAGTGTAAGTTATCTGACGCGGACAACATCAAGTACAACATCAAGAATCAGCAACAGTAATTGTTACGGCAACAGAATTTAGCAACAGTACGACAACTTTGAGAAAGCAACAGTTACGGCAACAGAATTTAGCAACGGTTAAAACATCAGGTATAGCATCAGTTACAGCAGCAGTTCATTCAGCAGTACGGCATCATTGAGAAGACAACAGAATTTAGCAACGGTTAAAACATCAGGTATAGCATCAGTTACAGCAGCAGTTCATTCAGCAGTACGGCATCATTGAGAAGACAACAGAGATGGCAACAGAATTTAGCAACGGTTAAAACAACAGGTATAGCATCAGTTACGGCAGCAGTTCATTCAACAGTACGGCAGCGTTGAGAAAACAACAGAGACGGCAACAGAATTTACAGCAGACAGCAGCAGGAATCAGCAACGGTAAGACAACAGACAAATCACCAAGATACGGCATCGCTTGAAGACATCATCGGTAAGGCAACTATGATTCAAGCATCATGAAGTCCGGCAGATCATCTTATGGTATGGCCCCGCCTCAGAAACAACGGAGGCAAATCAACATGAATTCACTGAAGCGGGGCCATAATAAGTTTTGGTCTAGTGGCATGATACATGACTGAGTAAAATCAAAAACGGAAATGAGCAGGATAGGCAGGGTCTTCACACCCTCGGCCGTTTAACGGCTACAACCTCATCGCAGCGTTTCCGATCTACCTCGAAAGGAAGACAACAACAGTAA
>CAZEZQ010000064.1:0-12628 GCA_964516245.1 uncultured bacterium
ATTATTTAGAACCAGAATCAGTTAGTTTGTTTGTTACATCCCCCCCTTATGCGAATTTACTTAACAGAAAAAGAAAAAATAAAAGTCGGCGGGGGAGTGCAAGAAAAAATGGCCAATATATGAAAATCGAACAGTATTCACAAGATGAGAATGATCTTGGGATATTGGATTTAGAAAATTATTCGAAAGCAATGGCGCAAATTTATAGTGATTTATTGCCCACGTTGCGTCCAAAAGCCCATTGTGTCATCAATGTTCCAGATATGTGGTGGGAAAATGAAAGAATCACATTGCATATCTCTGTAGTGGAAGCTTTGCGGAGTGTAGGCTATGAATTGAGAAATATTATAATTTGGGATAGAACGAATATCGTTAATAGAATTGGTATATTCGGTTGGCCAAGCAATTACATTACAATGGGTGTAACTTATGAATATATTTTAGATTTTTGGCGGCCTGAGTAATCTATGTCTGAAGTCAAAAAAGATGTTCAAAAGTTAATGAAGCGTGTGAGAGAGGGGAAACTACCCTCTTCAGAAGTTATTGTAAATGAGACTTTTAGTGAACTGGGTTATTCTGATAGTGAGTGTAGTGTGGAATATATAAGAAAAAATTTTAATCGCATATTACATGAAGCTTGGCAAAAAACTCTCGAAGTATTAGAAAGATATGAACATAATACCTATGCAGAAGGCATTCCTGATGAGCTGTTAAAAATAAAGGAAATTGAATTTAATGAAGCTGAGAATGAAGTACGGGAAAAGGGTTTTGCTTATTCATTCAAATCGCTATTTTCAAAATTATATCCCTATTTATTAGAATGTTTTTTGAGCATTAGCCAAAGCCGCAAAACCAGAGGGGGAAGAGATTTTGAATTGCAGTTTGGGAAATTGCTTGAATTGATGAAGGTTCCATATCAAAAGATTCATAGAACCTATCGAGTCGATTTTATGATTCCAAGTGATGAAGCCTTTCATAACAACAAAACGACATCTGCTATTGTTTCAGCAAAAAGAACCTTGCGGGAAAGGTGGAGAGAAGTTGTCGAAGAACTATATGCAATGAGAGCCCCCAATGTTTTTTTGATTACCGCAGATAACAAAATATCGGTAGGGCAAGTAAATGATATATGCAAAAACTATTCAATGCATTTAGTTGTATGGGATGAAATAAAGGAAAACAAATTTGCGTCAGAGCCATTGGTGATAAGTTATACCCAATTCGCCAATGAGAAAATTCCATAACTTGAAGGTCATTGGAAATAATAGTAAATCTTATGCGAAAACCAATAAACAAAATCACCGTCCACAACATTTCTTGTACTTCTTGCCACTGCCGCATGGGCAAGGGTCGTTGCGGCCCACTTTATTTTGTTTTCATACCCATATCGCCCACAAGACTGCAATATCAGAGAAACCAATTCCTCATTCTGGCTTTGGTAATCATAGAAATACCTGAGTACTTCTTCACGTACTTTCTGATTTTTATGGAGCAAAAATGGCTTCAAATATTCTTCAGAAAGCATAAAGTCCCTCAAGCAAGTATATAGATAAATTCACTTACAAAAACAATCCCCGCTTGAAGTGCATAGGCAGGTTGGATATCACTCAAATTCCGGCAATTCATCCCGTGTGATTACAAGATCATGGTGGTATACATATTTCAAATACTCAGGCTTATTTCTGCGCAGCCACTTGCTGTGCCAGGGCAAAAACCAATTCCATAAAAAACCGCGTTCGTTGATCACTTTTGGGTTAGGGATATGATCGCATTCGGTAAGCGCCACTGGCTTCTCTCCAGCAATCGAGGCCATCTTGTCGAAATTCTCCCGCTCGTCTTTCTCACCTTCTTTGTAGATATCCACACCAATTACATCTGCATATTCCAAACCGGGGAACCAGTCGGTTTGCATCTTTTGTGAAGCAGAATAAACCCAAAGCAAATTATTGAGTTTGTGATGCCCGGTGTAATAGTTGTAAATAAACTTCCACAGCCGCTGGGCATCCTCCTTGCCATATTTGCTCCACCAAAACCAGCCGCCGCAGATTTCATGCAAGGGCCGCCACAACACAGGAACGTTTTTCTCTTGCAAGTCTTTTAACATCTTGGCTGTAACGTCTAAATCTATGATCATGGCTTTGTGTTCTGGAGTGCCTTCTTCCAATGCAGCCTCAATATTGAATTTAATTTTGGTGTTTGGATAAGTATTATTCGGTTTGAGGGGATTGCCCCAATGCCAGCAAATTGCGATTAAACCACCTTTATCCCAATAATCCTTGGCATCTTTGACCAATTGATCCTGGCGTTTGGTGTAATCTTCGTGATATTTTTGGGCGAAGATCCCGCCTTCAAATTCAATGAGAGCCGGGTATTTTCCCGTTGTTTCGACCACATGCCCTATTTCTTGATCGGCTTTACCGCCATAAATCACATGCTGACCCGCAAGCATTTTTTTGCCTTGAATGGATTGCAAATACTCTAAAACAACCTTCGCGTTTTTGCTTGCATTTGGGTTGATAGGCTCTGCAGTATATGTGGATAGAACATTGCAGGTGAGCCACGAAAAGATGATGCAAAGCGATAGAATTCTCATGATGTATCTCCCAAAGAATCAAAGAGGAATATGTAATGGAAAATCATAGAGGAATGATGGATGTATCCAAGTTCTATAGCAGGAAATGATCAGTTTATCGTTAACTGCTCATTCGTATGAAGTGAATTCTTAAAGGTGATTATATACTTGAGAACTCCATTTTATTTGCCTATTCTGTATCTGTGAATTAGTGAAATAATACAGCAGTGGATCATGGAAGTGTTGAATTCGGTAGAAATCGCGCAACGCTTTAACGATGAAGATGCTTGCCGCGAAATGCTTGAACGAATCAGATGGCCTGAAGGGGCTGTTTGCCCTAAATGTGGTTGCGCCGGAACCTACAAGATATCTCTGAAGCCTGGATCGAAAACCCGTAAGAGTCTTTATAAGTGTAAAGGTAGCCGCAAGCAATTTACGGTTACTGTGGGCACTATCTTTGAGGCTTCTCATATTCCTTTGAATAAGTGGTTAATGGCTGTCTATATGATGTGCTCTAGTAAAATAGGGATTTCTGCCCACCAATTGCACAGAAGCCTTGGCATCATCTATAAAACCGCTTGGTTCATGTGTCATCGCATCCGTTACGCAATGGATGAAGGCCCTTTGGCCAAACAATTGAACGGTATTATTGAAGCCGATGAAACCTATGTGGGCGGCAAGGGCCGTGGAAAGCGTGGCCGTGGTGCTGAAATCACATGGGTTGAACGTGGTGGTAAAGTGAATTCGCAAGTTGTCGCGGATGTCACAGCTAAAACCCTTCAAGGTTTAATTTGTCTGAATGCTCAAAATTCCGCTATAATTGTTACAGATGAGTTCTGTTCTTACCGAGGATTAGATAAGAAATATAAGGCTCATAAGGTCATTAATCACGGTAAGAAAGAATATGTCAGGAGAGAGGTTCACACAAACACGTTAGAGGGATTCTTTTCCCACTTAAAACGTGGTATCACTGGGTGTTTTCATCACGTATCTAAAGAGCATTTGCATCGTTATTTGAAAGAGTTTGATTTTCGATACAACCACCGAAAAGATTCTGATAGTGAGCGGACGTTAAAAATCATAAAAGGCTTTGAAGGAAAACGATTAATGTGCCGACACTCATCGTAAAGGAAAAAGTAAGATGACCAAAAAAAACTTTCTAAAACTTGAATTGATTGGACACAGCGAAGAACTTGATACAAATGTGTTAATTGATTTGATAGAGGGAACAATTAAAACCTTAAAAAATATTGATAAAAATACATATAATACAGATGTGGATTGGAAAATAAAAACAATAATTATGCATAGCCCATTAGAATTAACATTAACACCTTCTGGCAATACAGAAAAGAGTTGTGATATATTAAATAATTTTTTTGAAGCTAACAATCGTTTTAATGAAAATTTTGAACTTCCAGAATACTTAGATCAAGATGGTTTAGAGGGATTGCGACAAAGTTATAGAGGAATTGAAACTGATCAAGATGTTTACATTAGAACTTCTTCTAAAGATATAGGCGAATCAACTGCAAAAAAGGAAACTTTAGAAAATGTTGAGAAGGCCATAAAAGTATATTCTGAAGGGAAATATGAGACATGGACTACTCTTAAGGGTAAATTAGAAAGTTTATCTGCCAAAAGTGCAACGGGAAGGAAAGGTCCAAATTTTTCTATTTATTTGGGGTTATATAAAAAAGAAATCCCTTGTTTCATCTCTGAAGAAAAATTTCAATCTATACATAAAGATTTAACTATTGACCCAATCGATGTAAAGATATACGGCAAAGTCAGGTTTAACACAAAAGGTATACCCCTACAAGTCTTGGAGGTTAAGGAATATCAAAAAATAGAAAAGCATTTTAGTGTTGATGAATTAAAAGATATTAATATAACAAATGGTTTTGGTAGTGCAAGCCATATCCAAAGTGTTCGATATGGGGGGTAATAAATGCTTTTCACCAGAGAAAAGGCAATGGTGTGGGATTCGTGTATATGCATCGATTTTATAGAGTCTAGAAATTCTTCTAGTTTTGTGATAGAAGATCATAGAAAAGAATATTTTGAAGCACTAAATAAAATATGGGAGAGAAAGGAAGCGGGATTAATTGAAACAATATTTGTATCTACATTAGCTATGACCATTCGGCAAAAAGTCTTTTTTGGAGCGCAGGCGTCCTCGCCTGCAACATCATATAGTGCATTTTAGATGCCTGCATTACTATATACTGTGTGGTCGTTTTCTAGATCGGACTTTTTGCCGGTTTGTCTTCTCTGTAAGAGAAACCATTTCAATCTGTACCCAAATTTTAGCAGGGCTTCGATTTGAAAAACTGATTGAAGGCTAAGGGATAAATGCTGACAGAAATTGATCTGGATGAAATGCAGCAAGAATTTCACTTCGATTACAACAAAGCTCAATCCAATCGGTTTTGCCGGTCTTGATTGTGGTGTTTGGGAGTTGGTGAATCCAATATATTTTAGCCAGCGATTATTTTTATTAAATCATAGATTGCTTAATAATGTTTATAAATTTTGTGAAAAATTACATAAATTGTTTTGGTGGTTAATTTGTAGCTGTAAAGCTAACCATGTAACTTGAGAAGCTACAAATTTCAATACAAATGAACTTTTTTATTGGGGTTTATTGATAATGTGTCCACGCATTCAGAAGCAAGATGTGATATTGAATTGGAATGTGTTGTTGTAGTTTTTGCATAGCTTGCAATTGAGAGGAAAGTATTTCTTGGGATTTTGAGCGTAATAGAAAAAATGGTATGGGAATTGCCTCTTTTATGTTATCGAAACAACTGGCTGGTTCAACTGTCGAGTTGAACTTATCCAATGACGAAATGTTTGTCAAATATACAATGTTTTTTATTTGAAAAATCCCCTCCGATTTGGACTTTTGTTTCGCCTCAGAAAACCTATCAATTGAATAGGACCAATTCCACTAAAGGAGCAATTCCATGGCGCTTGTCAAAACTAAAGACACAAACGGGGAAAGTATTGAACACGAAGTGTTTCAAGACGACTCTCAAAGCCGGTTAGAAGCCTATGAATCCAAATCGGTTCGCCCTCAACAGCAGGATGCCAATGCCCAGCGCAAGAAAGCCCGAACGCTGGCCAAACAACAACAAGCGGCGGAGCGGATTTCCAGCAGTTCGACTCAGTTAGCGAGTGGTATTTCTCAGGCCTTTGCCGCGGTCGAAGAACTTAACGCTTCGATGGAACAGATTGGTTCAAGTGCGAAACAATCTGCTAGTGCTTCTCACCAAAGTTTGGGGAATGTGAGCCAATGTTTGGAAAAAATCAAATCCCAAGCCAATGATGCAGAAACTACCCGTGAGAAAACCAAAGCCTTGCAACTTTTATTGGATAAAGCTGGCAATGAAATTGAAGAACTGGTCAACAATGTCGGTTCGGCCTCAGAACGCCAACAATTGTCGATTGAAAAAATGTCTGAATTGGAAAAACAGGCTGCCAACATCAGCGAATCGGTGAAAGCGGTAATTCGAATCGCCGATCAAACCAACCTGTTGGCTTTGAATGCAGCGATTGAAGCGGCCCGGGCTGGCAAGCATGGGAAGGGATTCGCGGTGGTGGCCGATGCGGTGCGCACCCTGGCAGAAACCGCCGAAAAGAATGCGGGCAATATTGAGGATTTTATCACGAAAATCCAAAACTCGGCCCGCAACATTGCCGAAGGCGTACAACAAACATCCGATACTGTCACTACTGAGGCACAAAAAGGCAAAACGGTAACCGACCAACTGAATCAAATCAAAGACGACATGGCTGAAGTTTATGAAGGCGCAGAATGGATTGTTAATGGCGCCAATGAAATGGAGCAAGCAGCGGTGCAAACGCAAAAAGCGTCAGAAGACATTGCGTCTACTTCAGAAGAGCAATCCTCTGCTTGTGAAGAATCTCTTCGCGCATTACGGCAACAAACCGAAGCTTTGTCTGGGAGCGAAAAAGCAGCCCGGGAATTGGATGAGTTGGCCGAAGAACTCAAAACTAGCACCGATATCGCCAAGAGTGCAGAAGAAGTCGCTGCCTCTGCCGAAGAACTTTCGGCTAGTATGGAAGAAATAAGCCGTTCTTCAAACGAAATACTCACGGCCATCAATCAGATCAACAAAGGGGCGGTTCAACAAGCTTCTGCGGTTGAACAAGCGGTCGCAGGAGTGGGCCAGATTGAGAAAAATTCAAAATCAAGCGAAGAACGTGCTGTAAAAGCTCTCGAGCTTGGTCAATCCTTAGGTGAATTGGTGGCCAATAACAAGAATTCTGTGGATGAAATGTTTCAAAAAATTACAGACGCTATGGAAATGGGCAGGAAGAACCAGGATGAGATTCAAGAACTGGGAGTGGTCAGCCGCCAAATCGACAAAATTGTGGATGCAATCGGCAATGTTTCGATCCAAACCAGCATGCTGGCGGTCAATGGCGCCGTCGAAGCCGCTCGTGCTGGTGAGTATGGCAAAGGCTTCGCCGTGGTTTCTACGGATATCCAAAACCTGGCAAACGATGCCGCACAAAATGCCGAACAGATTAAGGACCTTGTAAAAGGTATTCAAGAACAATTGTTTGTGGTAGAGACTGACCTGAAAGACATTTCGGATGCCACTATTCAAGAAGTAAGCAACGCCAAAAAGACGACAGAAAAACTAATGACCATCGAAGAAGATATCCGTCAGGTATTGAATTGGAATACCAGCATGAAAGATGCGTCCGGATTTATTGTGACCCAAGTGAGTGAAGTCCGAGTTGGGTTGGAACAAATTGCCACCGGTGCTGAACAATCTAAGAAAGCCACCTCTCAAGCGTCTACCGCGGCAAAACAACAATCCCAAGGCACAGATGAACTCGCATCGGCCATCGAAGAAATCGCTTCGATTGCGGATGATCTGCAAAGCGGTTCGTAAAGCGATGTCGCTAGGTGTTCATGCCGTATCCAGCTGGCTTGAACACCGCAAGCAAGTCTAAAAAGGAGAGTGAGCAAATGACTGTTTTAATGGACGAAGCAAATACGAACCAACCTGGAGATTTCATGCCGGGCGACAGTAGTGATACGGCTGTGTTGGATGAACAACTCTCGGAAGACACGTTTAGCCAATATGTCACATTTTTTATCGAAAATGAATCGTTCGCCTTTCCCATGGAGTCGGTGCTGGAAATCATACGGGTTCCCGAAACCGTAAAGGTACCTCTTACGCCTGAGAGTTTGGTGGGGTTGGCCAACTTGCGTGGATCGGTTTTACCTGTACTCGATTTGCGCCGCATCTTGAATCGATATCAGAGCGAATATGATGATGCCACACGTGTAATCGTCTCCAATTGTGGAATCTCTGCAGGACTTATTGTAGACCGGGTAACCCGCGTCTTGAACGTGGAACAGGAGAACATTGAATCCGCTGAAGCCGTAAACTCAAATGTACGCAGCGAATTGCTGACCGGTGTTATCAAAAATATCGAAGGATTCAAATTGATCCAGCTTTTGGATATCCAAAAAATCATTTCTCTGGAATATGAATCCGTCCTCCATAACAAAAGCAATCAGGATCTGTTTTCAGCCAACATGAATCAATTGGTTGATTCGAAACAGAGTGACAAGGAACAAGAAGAGAACACAATCCAACTGGTGGATTTTGTGGTGGACAATCAAGAATATGCGTTTGACATTTCAAAAGTCGAAGAAATCATCCGAGTGCCTGAAGATCTCAGCCAGGTACCTCATGTGGAATCTCATGTCTTGGGCATGATCAATTTACGCAATCGATTGCTGCCTCTGGTAAGCCTCCGGCGGATGTTTGCCTTATCCGATGCGCCCATATGTGAACAGAACCGAATCCTGGTTCTCCGGCTGAATGAAAATGGGAATGGCTACGACTCCGTAGGCCTCGTGGTGGATCAAGTTCGCGAAGTCTTGCGGGTTTCGGCGAATGCACAAGAAAGCATGCCAAACCTCTTGGCGCGCAAACATGATGTAAACGAAATCAAAAACGTTTGCCGGCTGAATGAAGGAAAGCGTTTGGTGTCGGTATTGTCGGCAGAAGCCATGTTCAAGCGGCCAGAAATGCAAAACGCCTTGGATGCGGGTCAGAAGGAACAAGAGGAGCCGGAGGAGATGGAAGCCCAGAACAAGATTGATCTGGAAGACGATACACAACTCGTTGTGTTCAAACTCAACAACGAAGAATATGGGGTATCCATTGAGTCGGTTCAAGAAATCATACGCATCCCCGAAGAAATGAGCCGGATTCCGAAGACTGCCAACTTTATTGAAGGGATGGTCAATCTGCGGGGATCGGTTTTGCCCGTCTTGGATATGCGGGTTCGGTTCGATATGGAACGCATGGAACGCAACGAGGGACAGCGGATTTTAGTACTCAATTTGGATGGAGTGCAAACTGGTTTCATTGTGGATTCTTTGACCGAAGTGCTCCGCCTTCCGCATTCTGTTATCGAAACTTCACCGAGTTTATCGTCAGAACAAACCCGCATAATGGGCCAGGTTGCCAATCTTAAGGAGAGCAATCGGATGATTCTCGTGATCGATGTGCAAGAACTCTTGAACAAAGAGGAATTAGTAACGTTATCGGAAAAATTAACTCCCTAGAACGAAATCGTGTTTCGTACGCTTGGGCTAGCGAGTGACTCTAATGTCAATGTAAGAAGTGAAAACCATTATGACCAAAATTCTCGTTGTTGATGATTCCGCTCTGATGCGAAAGTACCTTAGACAGATTCTGGAAGAAGAATCCCGTTTCGAAGTGATTACAGCCAGAAACGGAGAAGAAGCACTTGAATTGATCAAAATCCATGAACCGGATGTGGTGACGCTTGATATCAACATGCCAGTGATGGATGGATTGACTTGCTTAAGTTATATCATGAGTGAATCGCCGCGGCCGGTACTAATGGTCTCTTCTCTAACCGAAAAAAGCGCTTTGGCAACGTTTGAAGCGTTGGAGTTGGGAGCAGTGGATTATATCCCAAAACCTGGCGGCACGGTCTCGTTAAATATCAAAAATATCAAACGGGAACTGCTTCAAAAAATTCGCTCCGCAATACGTGTTCGAAATGGACGTATCAGAAAACGGAACCCACGTTCAGAGTCGCCAAAACAGCGAATTAGCTCGGAATGCGAATCACGCTGTTTGTCGGTTGCCGAACAGGAGAAACAACCCATACCCGGTCTGGTTCTGATCGGTTCTTCTACAGGTGGACCAAGAACATTAGAAGAAATTTTATCAGAGTTGCCGGCCAATTTTCCGTATCCCATCTTGATTTCACAACACATGCCTTCGACATTTACCCATGTGTTTGCAGAGCGGCTCAATCGCGAATGCGCATTGGAGGTGAAAGAAGTTAACAAACCAATGCCTCTCATCGCCGGACAAATTTTGATTGCCCGGGGGGATGCGGATGTGATAGTTGGACGCCGGGGAGGGCGTCGGGTTGCTCTGAGCGTTCCCGGAGAAACTTCTTTTATTTGGCATCCCAGTGTGGAGCGGATGACTCAATCCGCTCTGGAATATTTTTCTCCGCCAGAACTGATTGCGGTCTTGCTCACAGGAATGGGGAATGACGGATCCATTGCTATGTCTGAAATCTATAAAAAGGGAGGACATACAATTGCCGAATCTGAAGAGACGTCCGTAGTTTTTGGGATGCCTCAAGAATTGATCAAATTGGGCGGCGCGGAAAGTGTTTTGCCATCCCACCGGATCGCTTCCAAACTGATTGAATGGGCTTCTATGCTGAGTTCATTCAAGAGAACCCCTATACGTACGGCATTATAGTTTGTAAGTAGGATTGAACCATGGGTTTAGTGAAAAAAACGAATGAGATTTCTTTTAAAAATCAAGTCGAACATCGCCAGACTAAAAGAGAGTTAACTGGTTTGTTGGAGCAATTGCGACATGACGATCCGAGAACCCGGCGCTGGGCGGCTCACGATTTGGTCGAATACGCAAGCGAAGCAGTTAAACCGCTCTGCGAGCGCTTGCAAGAAGAAATGGATCTAGCGGTTCGTGAGGCGATTTTGAGCACGCTATTAAAGATCGGCAATCAAGAAGCCGTAGAACATCTTGTCGAATTTTTGCGAAGTGAAGATACGGCATTGCGTTGTTCGGTTGTAGAGGTTCTCCAAAAATTTACTATGCCGGTGATGGATTATCTTGAAAAGATTCTAGAAGATCCCAATAAGGACGTCCGGATATTTGCCATCAATATCCTGCGAGATTTGGTTCATCCAAAAGCTCCGATTTGGTTGCTGAATGTCATACAGAATGACGACGATGTGAATGTTGCGGGGGCCGCTGTGGATTGTTTGGCCGAAATCGGAAAGCCTTATATTGTTCCCGAATTGTTTCTTTTGAAAGAACGCTTTTCAGATGAACCTTATCTGGAATTTGCGGTTGATACAGCCATCCGAAGAATCGAGGGGAAATGATGATTTACGTATACAGAATGGACTATATTGAAAAATTCTCAATGATCCCGATCGGAATGTTCGAATCTTTTCCATTCGTGCCTTGCGGTATCTGCTTCATCCCAAAACATCGGATTGCTTGCTGAAGATCATTCGACACGATGAGGATATCAATGTCGTAGAAAGCGCTTTGGATTGTTTGGCTGAAATGGGAAAACGTGGTTATGTTCCGGCATTGCAATATGTGAATAAACGGTTTTTTGGTGATCCTTTCGTGGGAGTTGCGGTCGATGCGGCCATCCAAAAAATAGAAAGAAAACGATGGTAAACGTATCCAATCCAATCACGGTATCCGATGAGGAATTTTTGAAATTCAGAGATTTTTTTTATCACAAAACCGGCATCTATTTTCATAAAACCAAACGGTATTTTGTTGACAAGCGTATACAGGAACGCATTGAGACCTTGAATCATGAAAGCTTTCAATCCTATTTTTCTTACATGCGTTTTCAGCATACGGAAGAAGAATTGCAAGAACTGGTTAACTTGATGACGGTAAACGAAACCTATTTTTTTCGAGAAGACTATCAACTGAAATGTATGTGTAATTCCGCATTGGATGAACTCGTCCGGCATCGGCCGAAAAATACGACAATTCGAATTTGGTCGGTTCCATGCTCCACGGGCGAAGAACCGTATTCGATTGCTTTGTATTTGCTGGAGCATTGGCCTTGGATCAATGAAATCGATGTTGAAATTTATGCCTCAGACATTGATACAAAAGTGTTGCAAAAATGCCGTGAAGGAATCTTTAACCCTCGCTCGGTTCAATACATTCCCGAAAAGATTTTGCGTAAATACTTTACAAAAGTGGCCAATTGTAATTATCAAATATCGAAGGAATTGATCCAATCAGTCACCTTTACCCATGTGAATTTGCATGATATCGCAAGCACTCGGAAATTTCGCAATTTTGACATTGTCTTTTGCCGGAATTTGCTGATCTATTTCGATGAAATTTCTCGGCGCAGAGCCATTGATGCTCTGTACGATGCACTCAATCCAGGGGGATTTATTTTTTTGGGCCATTCGGAAAGTGTGAGCCGGTCGTCGTCTCTCTTTAAAGTTCATAAATTCCCTGAATGTATCGCTTATCAGAAATAACGAGAAGGCAGGTGTAACTATGAGTCAAATTTTAATTGTGGATGATGCAGTGACAATACGTTTGTATCATCGCCAGATTGTCGAATCCATGAATCTGTCTGTTGAAGAAGCGGAAAATGGAGTGGAAGCGTTGGAAAAAGCGCTAAATCATCAATATGGTTTGTTTCTGGTTGATGTCAATATGCCCAAAATGGATGGGTATCGGTTCATCAAAGAAATTCGGAAAAATCCAGAACTGCGATCGACGCCTGCCATCATGATCAGTACCGAAGCCGAGAAACAAGATAAAGAAAAAGCGTATCTGGCGGGGGCCAATCTCTACCTGGTGAAACCCATTCGTCCGGAAATCCTGCAAAGTTATATCTCACTTATGGTTGGGAGTAAAAACTGATGGACGCGATGATCTCGATTTTTATTTCGGAATCCCGTGATAACTTGGATCAAGCGGT